>NZ_JCAFRT010000011.1:0-162278 GCF_059368495.1 Stenotrophomonas sp. YJH_SMC_91
AATCGAAATCGTCGGCATCCGTCCGGTGCAGAAGACCACCGTGACCGGCGTTGAAATGTTCCGCAAGCTGCTGGACCAGGGTCAGGCAGGCGACAACGCTGGCCTGCTGCTGCGCGGCACCAAGCGTGACGACGTCGAGCGCGGCCAGGTGCTGGCCAAGCCGGGCACGATCAAGCCGCACACCAAGTTCGAAGGTGAAGTCTACGTCCTGTCGAAGGACGAAGGCGGCCGTCACACCCCGTTCTTCAACGGCTACCGTCCGCAGTTCTACTTCCGCACCACCGACATCACCGGCGCAGCTGCACTGCCGGAAGGCGTCGAAATGGTGATGCCGGGTGACAACGTCAAGATGGTCGTCACCCTGATCAACCCGGTGGCGATGGACGAAGGCCTGCGCTTCGCCATCCGCGAAGGCGGCCGCACCGTCGGCGCCGGCGTGGTCTCGAAGATCATCGAGTAATCTGGTAGTATCTGCGCCCCGATGTTGCCTGGGTAGGGCATCGGGGCGTATCAAATGGGAAAGCAGGCACAGGATGTGCCTTGTGTTCCCCGGACCAGGAAGGGTCAATGCCATTCAGGCGGCGTCAACAGGCGACTGTTGACAGCTGCCTTGTGTGCCATTATGCTTCTACGTCTGGGCAGGCCTGGGAACGGGTCTGCCTACGTTTTTGAGGTCTATGGAGTGGCCTTGTCGGCCTGCAGGAGTGTGGGCCGTCCGTATTCAGGAATTTCATGGGGCAAAGCAACCCAGAGGCTTTGTCTGTCGCTCTTTTAACGAAGGAACCTACCGCCATGGCGGACCAAAAGATCCGGATCCGGCTGAAAGCGTTCGATCATCGTCTGATCGACCGTTCGGCCAGCGAGATCGTTGAAACGGCAAAGCGGACCGGCGCGCAAGTGCGTGGCCCGATCCCGCTGCCGACCAAGATCGAGCGCTACACCGTTCTCGTCTCCCCGCACGTCGACAAGGACGCGCGTGACCAGTACGAGACCCGCACGCACAAGCGCGTGCTCGATATCGTTGACCCGAATGACAAGACCGTGGACGCGCTGATGAAGCTCGAACTGGCTGCCGGCGTCGACGTTCAGATCAAGCTGACCTGAGGACTACGACCATGACGAAGAAATATTCGTTGGGCTTCGTGGGCCGCAAGGCCGGCATGAGCCGCGTGTTCACTGAAGATGGCCGCTCCATCCCGGTGACCCTGATCGAAGCAACCCCGAACCGCATCGCGCAGATCAAGACCGTCGAAACCGACGGCTACAGCGCCGTGCAGGTGACCGTCGGCGCGCGTCGCGCTGCCCTGGTCAACAAGCCGGAAGCCGGCCACTTCGCCAAGGCGAAGGTGGAAGCGGGTCGTGGCCTGTGGGAATTCCGCGTTGAAGACGCGCAGCTCGGCGATTTCGCCGTTGGCGGCGAAGTCAAGGCGGACATCTTCGAAGTCGGCCAGATCGTCGACGTCCAGGGTGTCACCAAGGGTAAGGGCTTCCAGGGCACCATCAAGCGCCACAACTTCCGTATGGGCGATGCAACCCACGGTAACTCGCTGTCGCATCGCGCGCCGGGTTCGCTGGGTCAGCGCCAGACCCCGGGTCGCGTTTTCCCGGGCAAGAAGATGTCGGGCCACATGGGCGCGGTGCAGCAGAGCACCCAGAACCTGGAAGTGGTCAAGGTCGACGTCGAGCGCGGTCTGATCGCGGTTCGCGGCGCCGTTCCGGGCGCGGCGGGTGGCGATGTGATCGTCCGTCCGGCGAGCAAGGCATAAGGAGAGATGACGATGGAACTCGTTATCACGGGTAGCAACAACAAGGTCTCGGTCTCCGAAGCCGTGTTCGGTCGCGATTTCAGCGAAGATCTGGTCCACCAGGTCGTCGTTGCTTACCGCAACGCCGGTCGCGCCGGCACCAAGGCACAGAAGACTCGCTCTGAAGTGGCTGGTACCACCAAGAAGTCGAAGAAGCAGAAGGGCGGCGGCGCGCGTCATGGCGCACTGACGGCTCCGATCTTCGTCGGCGGCGGTGTCACCTTCGCGGCCAAGCCGCGCAGCTTCGAGCAGAAGGTCAATCGCAAGCAGTACCGTGCCGCCATGTGCGCGATCCTGTCCGAGCTGAACCGTCAGGGCCGTCTGACCATCGTAGAGTCCTTCGACGTCGAAGTGACCAACACGAAGGGTCTGATCGCCAAGCTGGCCGGCCTGGAAGTGGGCAAGCGCCCGCTGATCGTCACCGAAGAAGCGTCCGAGCACCTGTACCTGTCCGCCCGCAATCTGCCGTACGTGCAGGTGCGTGACGTCCAGGGTCTGGATCCGGTCTCGCTGGTGGGTGCCGACACGGTCGTCATCACCGCTGACGCGGTCAAGAAGGTCGAGGAGTGGCTGGCATGAACAGCAACGAAAAAATCTTCAGCGTGCTGCGTGCCCCGCGTGTCTCCGAAAAGACCGCGCGCCTGCAGGAACTCTCCAACCAGTATGTCTTCGAAGTTTCGAACGAAGCCACCAAGGCCGATGTAAAGGCCGCGGTTGAGCAGCTGTTCGACGTCAAGGTCGAAGCCGTCAACGTGGTCAACGTCAAGGGCAAGAACAAGTCCTTCCGTAACCGTGCTGGCCGCCGCGGCGATTGGCGCAAGGCGTACGTTCGCCTGGCCGATGGCCAGTCGATCGATGTAACGGCCAAGGCCTGAGGTACATCCCATGCCATTGATGAAATTCAAGCCCACTTCCCCCGGCCGCCGTTCGGCCGTGCGCGTGGTCACTCCCGACCTGCACAAGGGTGCTCCGCACGCTGCCCTGGTCGAGTCGCAGAGCCGCTCGGGTGGTCGTAACCACCATGGCCGCATCACCGTGCGTCACGTCGGTGGTGGTGCCAAGCAGCACTACCGCATCATCGACTTCAAGCGCAACAAGCTGGGCATCCCGGCGCGCGTGGAACGCATCGAATACGATCCGAACCGCACCGCCCACATCGCCCTGCTGTGCTACGTCGACGGTGAGCGTCGCTACATCATCGCCCCGAAGGGCCTGAAGGCTGGTGATCAGGTGATCGCTGGTTCGGATGCCCCGATCAAGGCTGGCAACACCCTGCCGCTGCGCAACATCCCGGTCGGTACCACCATCCACTGCATCGAACTGAAGCCCGGCAAGGGCGCTCAGATCGCCCGCGCCGCCGGTGCGGCCGTGCAGCTGGTGGCCCGCGAAGGCATCTACGCCACCCTGCGCCTGCGCTCGGGTGAAATGCGCAAGGTGCCGGTCGAGTGCTGCGCCACCATCGGCGAAGTCGGCAACGACGAGCACAGCCTGGAAAAGCTGGGCAAGGCCGGTGCCAAGCGTTGGCGCGGCGTCCGCCCGACCGTTCGTGGTGCTGCCATGAACCCGGTTGACCACCCGCACGGTGGTGGTGAGGCCAAGGCCGGCCAGGGTAACCCGCATCCGGTCACCCCGTGGGGTGTCCCGACCAAGGGTTACAAGACGCGCCATAACAAGCGCACTCAGCAGTTCATCGTCCGCGATCGTAGGGGCTAATCGACCATGGCACGTTCACTCAAGAAGGGCCCGTTCGTCGATCACCACCTCGTCAAGAAGGTGGAGGCCGCTGCGGGCAGCAAGAAGCCGATCAAGACCTGGTCGCGCCGTTCGATGATCCTGCCTGACATGGTAGGCATCACCATTGCCGTGCATAACGGCAAGAACCACATCCCGGTTCTCGTCAACGAGAACATGGTCGGCCACAAGCTCGGCGAATTTGCCATCACCCGGACCTTCAAGGGTCACGGTGGTGACAAGAAGTCGGGCAAGTAAGGAGAGATGACAATGGAAGCGAAAGCCATCCTGCGCACTGCGCGCATCTCCCCGCAGAAGGCTCGTCTGGTCGCTGACCAGGTGCGCGGTCTGCCGGCCGAACGTGCGGTCAACCTGCTGAAGTTCTCGGACAAGAAGGCTGCCCACCTGATCAAGAAGGTGGTGGAGTCGGCTATTGCCAATGCCGAGAACAACCAGGGCGCCGACGTCGACGAGCTGAAGGTTCAGACCATCATGGTTGATGAAGGTCCGACCCTGAAGCGTTTCATGGCGCGGGCGAAAGGCCGCGGTACCCGCATCCTCAAGCGCACCAGCCACATCACTGTGGTTGTGGGCGCCGCCAAGTAAGCGGATAAGGAAAAGACCATGGGTCATAAAGTTCATCCGATTGGTATCCGCCTCGGCATTTCCAAGGACTGGAACTCCAAGTGGTACGCCAACAAGGCCGAGTTCGCCGGTTACCTGGCAGCCGACCTGAAAGTGCGCGACATGCTGCGCAAGAAGCTGGCCCAGGCCGGCATCAGCAAGATCCTGATCGAGCGTCCGGCCAAGACCGCTCGCGTGACGATCCACACCGCCCGTCCGGGCGTGGTGATCGGCAAGCGCGGTGAGGACATCGAGAAGCTGCGCAAGGAAGTGAGCGAGATGATGGGCGTCCCGGCGCACATCAACGTCACCGAAGTGCGCAAGCCGGAACTGGACGCGCAGCTCGTTGCCGAGTCGATCGCCCAGCAGCTGGAGCGTCGCATCATGTTCCGCCGTGCAATGAAGCGCTCGGTCGGCAACGCGATGCGCCTGGGTGCCCTGGGCATCAAGGTCAACGTCGGTGGCCGCCTCAACGGTGCAGAAATCGCCCGTTCGGAGTGGTACCGCGAAGGCCGCGTGCCGCTGCACACCCTGCGTGCCGACATCGACTATGGCTTCGCTGAAGCCAAGACGACCTACGGCATCATCGGCATCAAGGTCTGGATCTACAAGGGCGAGGTCTTCGATTTCTCCCAGGTTGGCCAGGAAAAGCAGGACGACACCCCGTCGCGCAACGATCGTCACGATCGCGGCGACCGTGGTGACCGTCAGCGCCCGGCCCGTGAAGCGAGGTAACGACAATGTTGCAACCCAAGCGAACCAAGTACCGCAAGGTACACAAGGGCCGTAACGATGGCCTGAGCTGGAGCGCCAACGCTGTCAGCTTCGGCGAATACGGCCTGAAGGCAACCGCACACGGTCAGCTGACCGCGCGTCAGATCGAAGCGGCCCGCCGCTCGATCAGCCGCTACGTCAAGCGCGGCGGCAAGATGTGGATCCGCGTGTTCCCCGACAAGCCCATCACCAAGAAGCCCATCGAAGTCCGAATGGGTTCTGGTAAGGGTAACGTGGAATACTGGGTGGCCCAGATCCAGCCCGGCCGCATGATCTATGAAATCGAGGGTGTTTCCGAGGAAGTGGCTCGCGAGGCGTTCCGCCTGGCCGCCGCCAAGCTCTCGGTCACCACCACTTTCGTGACCCGTACGGTGCGCTGATGGATATCAAAACTCTCCGTGAAAAGTCGGCTGACGAACTCAAGGCCCACCTGATCGACCTGCGTAAGGAACAGTTCTCTGTCCGTATGCAGCAGGTCACCGGCCAGCTGCCGAAGACCCACGACATTCGCCGGGTCCGTCGCGAGATTGCTCGCGTCAAGACCCTGCTCGGCAGCACGAAGTAAGGATGGCCGCTATGAGCGACAATACTGAAAAGAAGACGCTGCGCACGGTCGAAGGCCGTGTCGTCAGCAACAAGATGGACAAGACGGTTACCGTCCTGGTTGAGCGTCAGGTCAAGCACGCGCTGTACGGCAAGTACATCAAGCGCTCGACCAAGCTGCACGCCCACGATGCCGACAACGCCTGCAAGGAAGGCGATGTCGTCCGCGTGACCGAGATTGCTCCGATGTCCAAGACCAAGAACTGGCGCGTGGTGGAAGTCATCACGCGTGCGGCTGAATAAGGAGTCTGAATCATGATCCAGATGCAGAGCTACCTTGACGTCGCGGACAATTCGGGTGCCAAGCAGGTGATGTGCTTCAAGGTGCTGGGTGGTTCCAAGCGCCGTTACGCCGGCATCGGCGACATCATCAAGGTCACCGTGAAGGATGCGATTCCGCGCGGCAAGGTCAAGAAGGGTGAAGTGTATGACGCCGTCGTGGTGCGTACCCGCAAGGGTGTGCGTCGCGCCGACGGCTCGCTGATCCGCTTCGACGGCAACGCTGCCGTTCTGCTGAACAGCAAGCAGGAGCCGATCGGTACCCGTATCTTCGGGCCGGTGACCCGTGAACTTCGTTCGGAGAAGTTCATGAAGATCGTCTCGCTCGCTCCCGAAGTGCTGTGAGCGACAGGAGATAATCATGGCTAACCGTATCAAGAAGGGCGACCAGGTTGTCGTCAACGCTGGCAAGGACAAGGGCAAGCAGGGTGAAGTCGTCCGCGTCGACGGCGACCGTGTGGTCGTCGCCAACGTGAACATCGTCAAGCGCCACACCAAGCCGAACCCGCAGGCAGGTGTTGCCGGCGGCGTGGTCGAGCGCGAAGCTTCGATCCATATCTCCAACGTGAACGTGCTGAACCCGGCTTCGGGCAAGGGCGAACGCGTTGGCTTCAAGGTGCTGGAGGATGGACGCAAACTGCGTGTGTTCCGCTCCAGCGGTGAGGCGCTCGACGCCTGAGGAATGTGAAGATGACTTCCCGTCTCGAAAAGATCTACAAGGAAGAAGTGGTGCCGGCGCTGATGAAGCAGTTCGGCTACACCAATCCGATGGAAGTACCGAAGCTCGTCAAGGTCACCCTGAACATGGGTGTCGGCGAGGCTGCCACCAACAAGAAGATCCTGGAAAACGCCGTCGCGGACATGACCAAGATTTCCGGCCAGAAGCCGGTTGTCACCAAGTCGCGTATCTCGGTCGCGTCGTTCAAGATCCGTGATGGTTGGCCGATCGGCTGCAAGACCACGCTGCGTCGCCACAAGATGTACGAGTTCCTGGACCGCCTGATCAACATCTCGCTGCCGCGCGTGCGCGACTTCCGTGGTGTTTCCGGCCGTTCCTTCGACGGCCGCGGCAACTTCAACATGGGTGTGAAGGAACAGATCATCTTCCCGGAAATCGACTTCGACGCCGTCGATGCGATCCGCGGCATGGATATCGCCATCACCACCACTGCGAAGACCGATGCGGAAGCGAAGGCGCTGCTGGCAGCGTTCAAGTTCCCGTTCCGTAACTGATCTGTCGAGGAAACCGAAATGGCAAAGACCTCCATGGTCAACCGCGACATCAAGCGGGAAAAGCTGGCCAAGAAGTACGCTGAAAAGCGTGCGGCTCTGAAGAAGATCGTGTCCTCCGTGGACGCGACCTACGAAGAGAAGATCGAGGCCGCAACCAAGCTGGCCAAGCTGCCGCGCGATTCGTCGCCGAGCCGCCAGCGTAATCGTTGCGAGCTGTCGGGTCGTCCGCGTGGCGTCTACAGCAAGTTCGGCCTGGGCCGTAACAAGCTGCGTGAAGCCACCATGCGTGGCGACGTCCCGGGTCTGCGCAAGGCCAGCTGGTAACCCCAGCCGGCCCTGCGATCAGGAGCCCCTTCGGGGGTTCCTGAACCGGGCAGGGGAGGCATTCAGCTTTCCCGACGCAAAAAAACCGAGGAGCCCGGCGCAAGCCGGGCTCTTTTGGCGTATACTCCCGCGTCTTGCCCTGCGCAAACGGGGTCGTAGGAGTGGGCTTCCGGCCCGCTGCATCAAGGGACCTGGCCCGTTTCCAGGAGACAACAGATTTTCGCGAAAGCGGATATCGGTGCACTCAAAGGTACTCATATGAGCATGACTGATCCCATCGCCGACCTGCTGGTCCGCATCAAGAATGCGGCCGCGGTGGGCAAGCAGACGGTGAAAGCCCCGTCGTCCAAGATCAAGGTTGCGATCGCCCAGGTCCTGAAGGACGAGGGTTACATCGCCGACCTGCGCGTGACCCAGCTGGAAAACAACAAGTCCGAGCTGGAAATCGTGCTGAAGTATTTCGAAGGCAAGCCGGTCATCGCGACCCTGAAGCGCTTCTCGCGTTCGGGCCTGCGCCAGTACCGCGGCAAGAGCGAGCTGCCGAAGGTCATGAACGGCCTGGGTATCTCCATCATTTCCACCTCCAAGGGCATCATGACTGATGCGCAGGCGCGCCAGCTGGGCGTCGGCGGCGAAGTCCTGTGCTTCGTGGCCTAAGGCGAAAGGAGTAGAACTATGTCCCGCGTAGCCAAGAAGCCGATTACCCTGGGTAAGGTTGAACTGAACGTCCAGTCGGACAGCGTCACCGCCAAGGGCCCGAAGGGCACCCTGTCGCTGGCCAAGCCGGCCGGTATTGCCATCAACGTCGACAACGGCGTTGCCACCCTGAGCACCGAAAGCGCCGACCTGGTCGCACTGACCGGTACCGTGCGTGCGATCCTGTCCAACATGGTCAAGGGCGTGTCCGAAGGCTTCGAGCGCAAGCTGGAGCTGGTGGGCGTGGGTTACCGCGCTGCCATGCAGGGCAAGGACCTGAACCTGTCGCTGGGCTTCTCGCACCCGGTCGTGTTCGTGGCGCCGGAAGGCATCACGCTGTCGACCCCGACCCAGACCGAGATCCTGGTCCAGGGCGCTGACAAGCAGGTCGTCGGTGAAGTTGCCGCCAAGATCCGTGCGTTCCGCAAGCCGGAACCGTACAAGGGCAAGGGCGTGAAGTACTCCGACGAAGTCATCATCCGTAAGGAAGCCAAGAAGGCATAAGCGCGAGTCCCTCGCAAGAGCCCGCACATCCCTGTGCGGACTTCTCAGGGAAAAGCTCTTCCTTCAGCTTTCAAGGAATAATCAAAATGAACAAGAACATCGCCCGCCTGCGTCGCGCCAAGTCGACCCGTGCCCACATCCGTGAGCTCGGCGTCGCCCGCCTGTCGGTGCTGCGCACCGGCCAGCACCTGTACGCCCAGGTCTTCACCGCCGACGGCTCCAAGGTGCTGGCTGCTGCCAACACCACCCAGGCCGACGTCATCGAAGGCCTGAAGAACGGCAAGAACGCCGATGCTGCTGCCAAGGTTGGCCGCATCGTTGCCGAGCGCGCCAAGGCCGCCGGCATCGAGAAGGTTGCCTTCGATCGTTCGGGCTACCGCTACCACGGCCGCATCAAGGCCCTGGCAGAAGCCGCCCGCGAAGCCGGCCTGCAGTTCTAAGGGACAAGGGCAGGGGGCCATTGGCCTCCTGCCCACCTGCTCGCCAGCCTGAGTGAGGCTGGACGGCGCCGCTCTTCTGCAGCGGCCCACCGGAACGCCGCGTCACGCCACAACCATAAGCGGCTTCGAGCCGTACATACCCAAACAACCAAGGAATCAACATGGCAGAAGAGCGTCAGCAGCGGGGTCGCGATCGCGACCGTAACCGCGAAGAGAAGATCGACGACGGCATGATCGAAAAGCTGGTCGCGGTCAACCGCGTCAGCAAGACCGTCAAGGGTGGCCGCCAGTTCACCTTCACCGCCCTGACCGTCGTCGGCGACGGCGAAGGCAAGGTCGGTTTCGGCTATGGCAAGGCCCGCGAAGTGCCGGTTGCCATCCAGAAGTCGATGGAACAGGCCCGCAAGAACCTGGTCAGCGTTGACCTGAACAACGGCACCCTGTGGCACACCATCAAGGATGGTCACGGCGCAGCCCGCGTGTTCATGCAGCCGGCTTCGGAAGGTACCGGCGTGATCGCCGGCGGTGCCATGCGCGCCGTGCTGGAAGCCGTTGGCGTGAAGAACGTGCTGGCCAAGGCCACCGGTTCGCGCAACCCGATCAACCTGGTGCGTGCCACCGTGAAGGGCCTGGCTGCTGCACAGTCGCCGGCTCGCATCGCGGCCAAGCGCGGCAAGAAGGTGGAGGAACTCAACCATGGCTAATGAGTCCAACAAGACTGTCAAGGTCCGCCTGGTGCGTGGCCTGCGTGGCACCCAGTCGCGTCACCGCCTGTCGGTGCGTGCGCTGGGCCTGAATAAGCTCAACGATGTGCGTGAACTGAAGGACAGCCCGCAGGTGCGTGGCCTGATCAACAAGGTTCAGTACCTCGTCCAGGTTGAGGAGTAATCGACCATGACTCTGCGTCTCAATGAACTGAGCCCGGCACCGGGCGCCCGCACCGAGCGTACCCGCGTCGGTCGCGGTATCGGCTCGGGCCTGGGCAAGACTGCCGGCCGCGGCCACAAGGGTTCGTTCGCCCGCAAGGGTGGCGGCAAGATCAAGGCTGGCTTCGAAGGCGGCCAGACCCCCATGCAGCGTCGTCTGCCGAAGATCGGCTTCCGTTCGCCGATCGCCAAGGACACCGCTGAAGTGCTGCTGTACGCGCTGGACAAGCTGCCGGCCGGTGAGATCGACTTCGCCGCCCTGCGTGCTGCCAAGCTGGTCCCGAGCACTGCCAAGAAGGCCAAGGTCGTCGTCAAGGGCGAAGTGACCAAGGCGTTCACCCTGAAGGGTATTGCTGCCACGGCGGGTGCCAAGGCCGCGATCGAAGCTGCCGGCGGCAGCGTAACGGAGTAAGAAAATCATGGCGCAAGCTGGCATCGGTAACCTCGCGGGCGGAATGGGCAAGTTCACTGAACTTCGCCAACGTTTGCTGTTCGTCGTCGGGGCTTTGATCGTCTATCGCATCGGCTGCTACGTGCCGGTGCCGGGCGTCAATCCCGATGCCATGCTTGCCATGATGCAACAGCAGGGCGGCGGCATCGTGGACATGTTCAACATGTTCTCGGGCGGCGCCCTGCACCGTTTCAGCATCTTCGCGCTGAACGTGATGCCGTACATCTCGGCATCGATCGTGATGCAGCTGGCCGTGCACATCTTCCCCGCCCTGAAGGCGATGCAGAAGGAAGGTGAGTCCGGCCGCCGCAAGATCACCCAGTATTCGCGCATCGGCGCCGTGCTGCTGGCAGTGGTGCAGGGTGGCTCGATCGCGCTGGCCCTGCAGGGCCAGGTCTCGCCGTCGGGCGCTCCGGTCGTGTACGCGCCGGGCATGGGCTTCGTGCTCACCGCCGTGGTCGCGCTGACCGCCGGCACCATGTTCCTGATGTGGGTCGGTGAGCAGGTCACCGAGCGCGGTATCGGCAACGGCGTGTCGCTGATCATCTTCGCCGGTATCGTCGCAGGCCTGCCGGGTGCGATCATCCACACCTTCGACGCCTACCGCGACGGCAACATCCAGTTCATCCAGCTGCTGCTGATCGCCATCGTCGTGCTCGCCTTCACCTTCTTCGTGGTGTTCGTCGAGCGTGGCCAGCGCCGGATCACGGTCAACTACGCGCGCCGCCAGGGCGGTCGCAACGCGTACATGAACCAGACCTCGTTCCTGCCGCTGAAGCTCAACATGGCCGGCGTCATCCCGGCGATCTTCGCCTCGAGCCTGCTGGCCTTCCCGGCCACCCTGGCCATGTGGTCCGGCCAGGCTGCCAACCAGAGCAGCTTCGGCCAGGTCCTGCAGAAGGTGGCCAATGCCCTCGGCCCGGGCGAGCCGCTGCACATGATCGTGTTCGCTGCGCTGATCACCGGTTTCGCGTTCTTCTATACCGCGCTGGTGTTCAACTCGCAGGAAACCGCCGACAACCTGAAGAAGTCGGGCGCGCTGATTCCGGGCATCCGTCCGGGCAAGGCCACCGCCGATTACATCGACGGCGTGCTGACCCGCCTGACCGCAGCCGGCTCGGCCTACCTGGTGATCGTCTGCCTGCTGCCGGAACTGATGCGCACGCAGCTGAACGCCTCGTTCTACTTCGGTGGTACTTCGCTGCTGATCGTGGTGGTGGTGGTGATGGACTTCATCGCCCAGGTGCAGGCGCACCTGATGTCCCACCAGTACGAGAGCCTGCTGAAGAAGGCCAACCTGAAGGGCGGCAACCGCGGCGGTTTTGCCCGCGGCTGATTGGCCTGTTATACTTTCGTCTTCCTGACGTGATGGTCCCTCCGCTTCGCGGACTCCGGCCACACAAACGAAGGGCGGCCCCCGCAGCGGTTCCGGGTGGGGGTGTGATGAGGTGGTCCCGCGCTGGAGTAGCGCGGGCGGCCCCGGGGGGAACCCCAGGTCCAACCCCATCCGGCGCCGGAGCCTGGGCACACTCCCCAGGCCGGGTTCATGAAACCAATGGTTTCACGGGCTTCCATGTAAACCGGAACCTTGTTAGTATCGCTAGTTCACTTTTTTGATCCATCCTGCCGGATTGGCGTGCCCGAGGCGCGCTGTCGGCCATCACTCAGCTGGAGAACCGCGTCATGGCGCGTATTGCAGGCGTCAACCTGCCAGCCCAGAAGCATGTCTGGGTCGGGTTGCAAAGCATTTACGGCATCGGCCGTACCCGTTCGAAGAAGGTCTGCGAAGTCGCAGGCGTTGCTTCGACCACCAAGATCCGCGATCTGTCGGAGCCGGAAATCGAGCGCCTGCGCGCCGAAGTCGGCAAGTACATCGTGGAAGGCGATCTGCGCCGTGAGATCGGCATCGCGATCAAGCGCCTGATGGACCTGGGCTGCTACCGCGGCCTGCGTCACCGTCGTGGCCTCCCGCTGCGTGGCCAGCGCACCCGTACCAACGCCCGCACCCGCAAGGGTCCGCGCAAGGCGATCAAGAAGTAAGGGACTGAGAAATGGCTAAGCCCGCTGCTAAGACCAAGAAGAAGATCAAGCGCGTCGTCACCGACGGCGTTGCCCACGTCCACGCTTCGTTCAACAACACCATCGTCACCATCACCGACCGCCAGGGCAACGCTCTGTCGTGGGCGACCTCCGGTGGCGCTGGCTTCCGCGGTTCGCGCAAGTCGACCCCGTTCGCTGCCCAGGTGGCTGCTGAAAAGGCCGGTCGTGCTGCGCTGGACTACGGCGTGAAGTCGCTGGAAGTCCGCATCAAGGGCTCGGGTCCGGGCCGTGAGTCGGCCGTGCGTTCGTTGAACAACGTCGGCTACAAGATCACCAACATCATCGACGTGACGCCTATCCCGCACAACGGGTGCCGTCCGCCGAAGAAGCGTCGCGTCTAAAGGGAGCGATAAGAAATGGCTCGTTATATCGGTCCTACCTGTAAGCTCGCCCGTCGCGAAGGCGCCGACCTGTCCCTGAAGAGCCCGGCGCGTGCGCTGGACTCGAAGTGCAAGCTGGAGCAGAAGCCCGGCCAGCACGGCGCCACTGCCCGCAAGGGCAAGCTGTCCGACTACGCCACCCAGCTGCGTGAAAAGCAGAAGGTCAAGCGTATCTACGGCCTGCTGGAGCGTCAGTTCCGCAACTACTACAAGAAGGCCTCGACCAAGAAGGGCAACACCGGCGAGAACCTGCTGCAGCTGCTGGAAACCCGCCTGGACAACGTCGTCTACCGCATGGGCTTCGCCGTGACCCGTCCGGCTGCCCGTCAGCTGGTGTCGCACCGCGGCGTCACCGTGAATGGCAAGTCGGTCAACCTGGCTTCGTACCAGGTCAAGGCTGGCGACGCCATCGCTCTGTCTGAAAAGGCTGCCAAGCAGCTGCGCGTCCAGGAAGCCCTGACCGTCGCCGCCCAGCATGACCTGAGCCCGTCGTGGGTTGAAGTGGATTCCGGCAAGTTCACCGGTATCTTCAAGGCTGTTCCGGATCGTTCGGATCTGCCTGCGGACATCAACGAAGCGCTGATCGTCGAGCTGTATTCGAAGTAATTCACATTGGAGAGCCCCCGGCGACGGCCGGGGGTTCACTAGGAGAACCCGCAACATGACGGTTACCGCCAACCAGGTTCTGCGTCCTCGCGGTCCGCAGATCGAACGCCTTACCGACACCCGTGCAAAGGTCGTTATCGAACCTTTGGAGCGGGGTTACGGGCATACGCTGGGTAATGCCCTGCGTCGCGTGCTGCTGTCGTCCATCCCGGGCTTCGCCATCACGGAAGTCGAAATCGACGGCGTGTTGCATGAGTACACCACGGTCGAAGGTCTGCAGGAGGACGTGCTCGAAGTCCTGCTGAACCTCAAGGACGTGGCCATCCGTATGCACTCCGGCGACAGCGCCACCCTGTCCCTGTCCAAGCAGGGCCCGGGCGTTGTCACCGCTGCCGACATCAAGGTCGACCACAATGTGGAGATCCTGAACGGCGACCATGTGATCTGCCACCTGACCAAGGACACGGCAATCAACATGCGTCTGAAGATCGAACGTGGTTTCGGCTACCAGCCGGCTGCCGCGCGTCGTCGTCCGGACGAAGAAACCCGTGCCATCGGCCGCCTGGTCCTGGATGCCTCGTTCTCGCCGGTCCGCCGCGTCGCCTATGCCGTGGAAGCGGCCCGCGTCGAACAGCGTACCGACCTGGACAAGCTGGTCATCGATATCGAGACCAACGGCACCATCGACGCCGAGGAAGCCGTGCGCACCGCCGCCGACATCCTCAGCGACCAGCTGTCGGTGTTCGGTGACTTCACCCACCGCGACCGCGGTGCGGCCAAGCCGGCAAACAACGGCGTGGATCCGGTGCTGCTGCGCCCGATCGACGATCTGGAGCTGACCGTGCGTTCGGCCAACTGCCTGAAGGCTGAAAGCATCTACTACATCGGCGATCTGATCCAGAAGACCGAAGTGGAGCTGCTGAAGACCCCGAACCTGGGCAAGAAGTCGCTCACCGAGATCAAGGAAGTGCTGGCTCAGCGCGGCCTGTCGCTCGGCATGAAGCTGGAGAACTGGCCGCCGGCCGGTGTCGCCAGCCACGGCATGCTGGGCTGATATCGGTAATGCCTGAAGGCTCCACCGTTCGCGGTGGGGCCTTCAACGCAACACACCATGCCATGACGAACCGCAGGTTCGCGCGGCAGGTCGTCCAGGACGGGCGGCCAGGACCATCCGCAGTCCGCGCAGCAACGCCAGGATGGCGACAACGATCCACACAGCCACATCATTAACCAAGGAATATCACCATGCGTCACCAGAAGTCTGGCCGTAAGTTCAGCCGCACCAGCGCCCACCGCGAAGCGATGTTCAAGAACATGGCCGCCTCGCTGTTCAAGCACGAGCTGATCAAGACCACCCTGCCGAAGGCCAAGGAACTGCGCCGCGTTGCCGAGCCGCTGATCACCCTGGCCAAGGTCGACTCCGTCGCCAACCGCCGTCTGGCCTTCGCCCGCCTGCGCGACAACGAAGCCGTGGGCAACCTGTTCACCATCCTGGGCCCGCGCTACGCGAACCGTCCGGGCGGCTACCTGCGCCTGCTGAAGTGCGGCTTCCGCGCCGGCGACAACGCGCCGATGGCCTACGTCGAGCTGGTTGACCGTCCGGTCGTGGCCGAGGAAGTGGCCGAGTAATCGGACCGCTCCAACGCGACACAGCGAAAGCCCGGCCTCCGCCGGGCTTTTGCGTTTCCAGGGCTCGGATCCCTTTCCGCAGGAAAGGGCCCTGACCCCGGGCAGGCAGCACCGCAGGCCAGAGCCCTTTGCATTCGCACTGGGATCTGACCCGCACCGTTCCGACAGGCGTCACCTGTGGCGGTTCGAATGGCACGCACTCTCGGTTACGCTTGGCGCCTGATCCATTTGAGCGTTGACGATGAATCCACTGCGCTGGCCCTTCCGCGCCCAGTTCTTCCTGGGCTTCCTGATCTGCGCGGGCCTGCTTGGCTACGCGATCTTCCTGCAGTTGAAGATGGGCCTGGAGCCGTGTCCGCTGTGCATCTTCCAGCGCCTGGCCTTTGCCGCGCTCGGCCTGCTGTTCCTGATCGGTGCGCTGCACGGGCCCTCCAACCGCCCGGGACGCGCGACCTATGGCGTGCTGGCGTTCATTGCCGCCGCAGTGGGGGCCGGCATCGCCGCGCGCCACGTCTACGTGCAGATGCTGCCCCCGGAAATGGGTTCCACCTGTGGCCCGCCGCTGGCGTTCCTGAGCGAGACCATGGGGCCGCTGGAAGTATTCCGCACGGTACTGACCGGTACCGGCAACTGCGGCAACATCGACTGGACCTTCCTGGGCCTGACCATGCCGATGTGGTCGGGCGCGTGGTTCGTGCTGCTGGCGTTGTGGGCGCTCGTGGTGTCGCTGGGCAAGGTCAAGCGCTGAAAGCGAAACGGGGTCGCGTCCCTTGGCATCGCAAAGGGCTCTGACCCCAATCGTTGACGCAGGGTAGTGCCGGCCGCTGGCCGGCACACCGTGAGGATGCCGGCCAGCGGCCGGCGCTACCTCAGAAGTCCTGCTGCAGGCTCAGGTAAGCACCTCGGCGCGGTCCCCACTGCGGGGCGAAGACGCCGACACCGCCACCGTCGCGCAGTTGATAGCTGCGATCCAGTGCGTTGATCACGGCCAGTTGGACGTGCAATGGATGGCCGCTGTCGGCATTGAAGTCGTGCCCGGCGCTGAGGTTCACCTGCAGGTACGACGGCAGCTCGCCGCCGTTGGGTACGCCTTCGATGTCCGAACGCAGGCCGCTGCCAAACACGTAGTTGGCGCCGATCCGGTTGTGTCCGGCGAAGGCGTAGCTGAGACCACCCGATGATGTCAGCTTCTGGTCGTGGTCGAGGTGGATCCAGTGGTTGGCCACATAGGCCAGCGCTTCCGGGTCGAGGTTGTACTGGCTGGTGATGACGTCGGTACCGATGGCCTTGTTCAGCGCGGCGTTGAAGTAGGCACTGAACGGACCGTTGCTGTAGTCGGCGCTGAACTCCAGGCCGCGGATGTGGCCACGGCGGTAGTTGAAGGTCGAATAGATGTAGGCAGCGCCGAACTGGCCTTCGTCCTGCAGGCGTGCGACGCGTCGGTCATACGCGTCCAGGCCCAGGGTCAGGTGCTCGCCCAGTTGCTGCGAGACGCCGATGTCGTAGTAGTCGCTGCGCTCGGCCAGCGGCGTGTTGTTGCCGCCGCTGGGCTGCTGGTTGGTGGTGCCGTCGTACAGCGCGATGTCGCTGCTGGCAATCAACTCGCTGGCCGGTGGCGTGAAGTAGCGCGAATAGCCAGCGTGCACGGTGGTGCTGTCGCTGGCATTCCAGACCACGCCCACGCGCGGGCTGAGCTGGCCCTCGCTGCGGCCGAAGGCCCTGTAGCGGTCGCCGCGCAGGCCGTAGTTCACGGTCCAGTCCTCGCCGATCTTCCACTCGTCCTGCACGTACAGTGCCAGCGTGCTGGCGTGGAACGCGCTGCGATCGGCAATCAGCAGCGGCGTGGTGCCGGACTGCTGCCCGTTGTCGTCGACCGGGAACACCCAGCTGTTGCTGCTGGCCCGCGCGTTCTCGTAGTTGCCGTACAGGCCATAGCGCAGCGTGTGGTCGTTGCCCAGCGGCGTGGAGAAATCGGCCTGCAGGGTGTTGGCGCGATTGCTGCGCTGCACCTGCGAGGCGACGCCACTGAACACCAGGTCACCGATGACATCGGGATTGAAGCCGACATCGCTGTAACGCTGCCCGGCCGAGAGCTGGTAGGCGGTGCTGCCCAGCGTGCCCTGCAGCACCAGCATGCCGAAACGGGTGGTCTCGCGCTGGGTTTCATCCAGCTGGCTGGAATCGAAGGTGGTGGTATCGAGATAGCCGAACTGCGGCGCCTGGCCCGGATTGACCGGAATCTGGAAGCGGTTGTTGGCGAAGCCGGCAAACACGCTCAGGCGGGTGTTCTCATTGACCAGGTAGGTCAGGTCGGCGAATGCCTTGCCCTGGTGCGTGTCGTCGTGCGATGGCTTGCGTGTGTTGGTGGGGTTCTCCAGGCCGACGTCGTTCTGGTCGTAGTTGCCGGTCAGGAACCAGCTCCAGCGCCCCTGGTTGCCCCACCCGGAGGCATTCGGATTGACCTTGCCGAATGAGCCGGTGGTCAGCCCCGCGCTGCCGCCGTTGCCCAGCTCGGCACCGTTGCGGGTGGTGATGTCGACCACCGCGGCGGTGCGCTCGCCGAACTGCGCCGGCAGTGCGCCGTCCATCAGGCGGATGCTCTTGATGGTGCGCGCGTCCAGAGTCTGGCCGAAGCCGGAGATCGATTCGGGCAGCAGCACGCCGTTGATGCGGTACTGCAGGTTGGCGTGGTCGCCGCGCACATGCACGCCGCCATAGGAATCCTGGACCACGCCCGGGGCCTGCAGCAGTACCTGGCTGAGCGGCGCGGACGCGCCCAGCGGCTGCTTCTGGATGTCCTCGGCGGTGATCTGGTACTGGCTGCTGCCGATGTCCGGCGACAGCGTGTTGCGGGCCTGGTCGAGCTGGGCGTGGACGGTGACCGCGTCCAGGTCCTTGACGGACGAAGAGGTGTCGTCGACTGCCGAGGCGAAGGCGGGCAGGCTGGCCAGGGCCAGGGCGAAGGTGATGCCGGTAGCGAGGGGCGAGGGCTTCATGGTGGGAGAGGTGGCGGCTGGATGTGGAAGGGGCCGGTCCATGACATTGAAGTGTTACTCCGTAACAAATCATGCGCCTGTCCCGGGCGGCTGACCATGCAGGATCTGGCCGCTGGCGTCGGCCTTTCCCTGCCGTTCAGGCGGGCAGGCCACCCGGACCGGCCCTTTGCGTCAGCGGCTGGCTCTGCGACCATGACCGCCCCCCATCCCGGAAGTCTGCAATGAGCCTGTCCGCCGTTCCGCCCGTCCCCGATCCCGCCGCGACCGCCGCTGGCGCTGCCTGGTCGCCGGAGAGCTGGCGTGGCAAGACCGCGCTGCAGATGCCGACCTATCCCGACCCGGTGGCACTGGACGCGGCCCTGCACGAGCTGAAGCGGCTTCCGCCGCTGGTCACCTCGTGGGAGATCCTGGCGCTGAAGCAGCAGCTGGCCGAGGCGCAGGAGGGCAAGCGCTTCCTGCTGCAGGGCGGTGACTGCGCCGAGAATTTCAGCGACTGCGAATCGGGCACCATCTCCAACCGGCTGAAGGTGCTGCTGCAGATGAGCCTGGTGCTGGTGCACGGCCTGCGCCAGCCGGTGATCCGCGTTGGCCGCTTCGCCGGCCAGTACGCCAAGCCGCGTTCGGCCGACACCGAGACCCGCGACGGCGTGACCCTGCCCAGCTACCGCGGCGATGTGATCAACGCGCCGGCCTTCACCGAGGCGGCACGCCTGCCGGACCCGAAGCGGATGCTGCAGGCCCACGCGCATTCGGCGATGACGATGAACTTCGTGCGCGCGCTGATCGACGGTGGTTTCGCCGACCTGCACCACCCCGAATACTGGAACCTGGAGTGGGTAAGCCACTCGCCGCTGGCCGCCGAGTACCAGAAGATGGTGGCCTCGATCGGCGATGCGGTGCACTTCATGGAGACCCTGGCGGGGGCCCGCGTGCACAACCTCAACCGCATCGATTTCTACACCTCGCACGAAGCGCTGCTGCTGCCCTACGAGCAGGCGCTGACCCGGCAGGTGCCGCGCCAGCAGGGCTGGTTGAACCTGAGCACGCATTACCCGTGGATCGGCATGCGTACCGCTGCGCTCGATGGCGCGCACGTGGAGTACCTGCGTGGCGTGCGCAATCCGATTGCGATCAAGGTGGGCCCGTCGGTGACACCGGACCAGTTGCTGCGCCTGATCGACGTGCTCAACCCGCATGACGAACCGGGCCGCCTGAGCTTCATCCACCGCATGGGCGCCGCGCAGATTGCCGAGAAGCTGCCGCCGCTACTGGATGCAGTCAAGCGCGACGGGCGTCGCGTGCTGTGGGTGTGCGATGCGATGCATGGCAACACCGAAAGCACCGCCAACGGTTTCAAGACGCGCCGCTTTGACAACGTGCGTGGCGAAGTGGAGATGTCGTTCGACCTGCATGCGGCCGCAGGCACGCGCCTGGGGGGCGTGCACCTGGAACTGACCGGCGAGGACGTGACCGAATGCACCGGTGGTGCGCGCGAACTGACCGAGCGTGACCTGGAACGCGCGTATCGTTCGACGGTGGATCCGCGGTTGAACTACGAGCAGTCGCTGGAGATCGCGATGGCGATCGTGCGCAAGCAGGAGCAGGTGCGGTAAGGGTTTTTCGGCAGGGCTTGCAGCCCTGCACCTGCTGCAATCAACGTCAACGGCAAAAGCCGAAGCAGCGGCAACAGCATGCATTCCGTGGGCTGGCGGGGTGGTGTCGGAGTGCGGGGACGCTGCAAGTACGTCCCTGTAAGCTTGGCAGCCGCATCCATGCGGCTGACACCCCGCACTCCGACACCGCCCCACCTTCGACAGGTTCAGGTCCCTATTGGTGGGTGCCGACCGTTGGTCGGCACATCTGTCAGATGTCGAATGAATCATCCACGCATGGCGTGGATCTACTGGTAACCGCGGCGATTGGCATGCGCGGCTGTTGGTAGGTGTCGACCGTTGGTCGACACGATTTTTCTATCAGATAGCAGTATTCAAAATGGGCTCCGACCCCGTGCCGACCAACGGTCGGCACCCACCATCAGCAGCAGCTTCCGACAGATCGCAGAAAACTGTCGAAGGCGGGTGGGTCCGGTTGCGGGGGCGTGAGCCGCATGGGCCCGAGGCATGCCTCGGGCGGGTTGGGCAGGACGCCCAACCCCGGTCTTGCCGTGTGCGCAGGACTGCGCACACGAGCAAGCGGCGACCGAGCTTACATGGGTGAGGGCGCTTTGCTTGCGAAGCACTGCTTTGCAAGCGCCCGAAGGCACAGCCGCCGGCGGCTGGGCCGGGCCCCGGAGGGGGACTTGCAGCGACCCCCGCAACCGGACCCACCCTGCCATCCCACAGGAAACCCGCTTCTGCTTCTGCTTCGGCTGTTGCTCCAGCACGCAGCAGGTGCAGGGCTGCAAGCCCTGCCGACCAACACCCTGCTTACGAACGGCTGACGTGACGCTCATGCGCCATGCGCGAGGCTGTCCACCTGGTTGTTCGACTGGAGGTGGCAACGGTGCACTGGCAGAGCGCACAGGCCTACGCATGGCCGTTGGGATTGGCCGTAGTGGTGGGCGGCATAGGCGCGTGGCTGATCCTGTGGATCTATCACCGGCTGAAAGGGCGTGATCGCCGACGTGCGCGTATCGGTCGAGTACTCGGGTTGCCGCTGGCCACCGCGTGGCCGCTGCTGCTGCTGATTCCCGCCTTGCAGGCGACGCCGCTGCAGGATCCGTTGCTGGGCCACCTGCAGCACGGACTCCACATTGCATTGATGGCCTGCTTCGTCTGGCTGCTGGTACGCGCGGTGGCGGCGGGCGAGCGCGCGATCCTGCGCAGCCATCCCATCGATGTCTCCGACAACTTGGAGGCACGCCGCATCCAGACCCAGACGCGCGTGCTCAGCAGGGTGTTGATGGGCGGCATCATCGTGCTCGGTGCGTCGCTGGTGCTGTTGACCTTCCCGATGGTGCAGAAGATCGGCACGGCGCTGCTGGCGTCGGCAGGCCTGATCGGGCTGGTGGCGGGCATCGCCGCCAAGCCGGTGTTCGGCAACCTCATCGCCGGCCTGCAGATCGCACTGACGCAGCCGATCCGCCTGGACGACGTGGTGATCGTCGAAGGCGAGTGGGGACGCATCGAGGAGATCGGCAGCAGCTACGTGGTCGTGCGGATCTGGGATGAGCGGCGGATGGTGGTGCCCTTGACCTGGTTCATCGAGAACCCGTTCCAGAACTGGACGCGGCGCAGTGCCGATCTGCTCGGCACTGCGTTTCTGTGGCTGGACTATCGGGCACCGATCGCGGCGATCCGTGCCGAGCTGGAGCGCATCTGCCATGGCCAGGCGCTATGGGATGGGCGCGTCTGCGTGACCCAGGTGACCGAAACCAACGAGCGCGCGATCCAGGTGCGCCTGCTGGTCAGCGCGCGCAGTTCCGGTGATGCCTTTGATCTTCGCTGCCTGGTGCGCGAACGCATGCTCGATTTCCTCGCACGTGAGCATCCGCAGTCGCTGCCGCAGGTGCGTGCGCGGCTGCAACACGAAGATGAGCTGGATATGCCGCGTGGTCCACGTGCACGCACTGCGGATGTGCGTTCGCCAGGTGCTGAAGATGGTGAGGCGGCGATCGTGCCGGTGGAGCCACAGGATCGGTAGTGCCGGCCGCTGGCCGGCAACGCCGGAGCGATCGAGCTGCCGGCCAGCGGCCGGCACTACCGGAAGCAAGATGTCGCGGCGTCACCGGAGCTCAGGGCTCGCCGGCGTCGATCAGCGCATCGGTATCAAAGTGTGGCGGCCGCCGCGCACGGGTGCGTTGCTCGTAGGCGTAGGCCATTTCGATCAGCTTCGGCTCGCTCCAGGCGGTACCCATGAACAGCAGGCCGACGGGAAGGCCGTTGATCTGGCCCATCGGCACGGTCAGGCTGGGGTAACCGGCCACGGCAGCGGCGCTGTAGCTCTCGCCGGGAAAGTCGTCGCCTTCGCTGCGGATCGGCCACGCCACACCGGTGGTCGGCGCCACCAGCGCATCGAGCTGATGGGCGGCGAGGGCTGCATCGATGCCTTCCGGGCCGGCCAACCGGCGCGCATCACTGCGCGCGCGGATGTAGGCAGGGTCTGCCAGGCCGGTGGTGGCATCGGCCTCCACCAGCAGCTCCTGGCCGAACAGGCCCAGTTCCTGCTTGCTGTGCGCCTGGTTGAAGGCGATCAGTTCGGCCAGGCTGCGCAGTGGCGCGCGGTGGGTGCTGAAGTAGCGCTCCAGCCCGGCCTTGAATTCGTACAGCAGCAGCGTGCGCTCGGCCTCGGCCCACGCACCCTGGTTGGGCAGCTCCACTGGCACCACCACGGCGCCGGCGCGACGCAGCTCGGTCGCTGCCTGATCGATCAGCGGCGGCATGCCGCGGTACTTCAGCAGCGGCGTCTGCAGCAGACCGATGCGTTTGCCGCGCAGGCCCTGCGGGTCCAGGCGCGCGGTGTAGTCGTAGACCGCACGGCCGGGCATGGTCGCGGTGGCGGGATCGGCGTCATCGCGGCCGGCGATCGCAGTCAGCACGGCAGCAGCATCGGCGACGCTGCGGGTCATCGGGCCGGCGGTGTCCTGGCTGAAGGAGATCGGCACGATGCCATCACGACTGACCAGCCCGACCGTCGGCTTCAGACCGACCACGCCGTTGATCGCGGCCGGGCAGACGATGCTGCCGTCAGTTTCGGTGCCGATCGCCACGCTGGCCAGGTTGGCGGCCACGGCCACCGCGCTGCCGCTGCTGGAACCGCACGGTGAATGGCTGATGCGGTAGGGGTTGCGGGTCTGGCCGCCGCGCGCGCTCCAGCCGGAGATGGAGTCATTGCCGCGGAAGTTGGCCCACTCGCTGAGGTTGGTCTTGCCCAGCACTACGGCGCCAGCCTCGCGCAGCCGGCGTACCAGGTAGGCATCGTCCGGACGGAAGCCCTGCAGGGCCAGCGAGCCGGCACTGGTGACCATCGGTGCGGCGTTGATGTTGTCCTTCAGCAGCAGGGGGATGCCATGCAGCGGCCCACGCAGGCGCCCTTCGCGGCGCTCGCGGTCGCGTGCGGCGGCTTCCTTCAGGGCGTCGGGGTTGAGCTCGATCACCGCGCGCAGGCGGGGCCCGGTGCGGTCCAGGGCGGCGATACGCTGCAGGTAGGCCTGGGTCAGGGTGGTGCTGTCCAGATCTCCGGCAGTCATCCGCGCCTGCAGGTCGGCGACATCGGTTTCGGCGTACGGGAACGGCACGTTGCGGCTCGCAGGTTCGGCCGCATGCGCGCTGGGCGTGGCCGGGCTGCAGCCAGCCGAAAGCAGCGCCGGCAGCGCGGCGAGCAGGCAGGTCAGCAGAGGCGGCAAGGACGGGCGCATGGGGCGGCTTGGTCGGCTCCAATCCCCAGTGTAGCCGGTGCTCAGCGGTGGCGCTTGCGCAGGTCGCGGGCGAGGACGTAGACCACGATCAGGTTGATCGCCAGGATCGTCCATGACGGCCAGCCGGGATGGCGGATGATCGCGAAGATGTCGAAAGGCAGGTACAGGGCGGCGGTCAGGCAGCCCAGCCAGGACGCCCAGGCCTTGGCCCGCCACAGGCCCCAGGCTTCGACCAGGTGCAGCAGGCCGTAGCCGATCATCCCCGCCGCGGCCAGGTGGACCGCGTCGGGACTGATCATGTGCAGCAGCGAGGGCAGGGTGCCATGATCCGGATCCAGGCTGAAACGCCGGATCAGGGCCATGATGCCGTGCCGCAGCGGCTGCGGTCCGAGCACTTCCAGCCCGGTGGCGGCCAACAGCGCCAGCATCGCCTTGCTCGCTTCGAGCAGGGCGATGACGTGCAGACCCGGATGCCGGTGTGGATCCGGGTTGTAGCCGCTCTGGTTCACGGGGTGCTGGCTCAGCCGCCGCGCGAAGCCTTCTTGCGATCGCTCTCGGTCAGGAACTTCTTGCGCAGGCGGATCTCCTTCGGGGTGATCTCGACCAGCTCGTCGTCTTCGATGAAGTCCAGGGCCTGTTCCAGCGAGTACTTGATCGCCGGGGTCAGCTGGATCGCATCGTCCTTGCCCGAAGCGCGCATGTTGGTCAGCGGCTTGGTCTTGATCGCGTTGACGGTCAGGTCGTTGTCCTTGGAGTGGATGCCGACCAGCTGACCTTCATACACGTTGTCGCCTTCAGCAGCGAACAGCTTGCCGCGCTCCTGCAGCGGGCCCAGCGAGTAGGCCGGCGTGGTGCCCGGTGCATTGGCGATCATCACGCCGTTGATGCGCTTGGCAATCGCGCCCTGTTCCTTCGGACCGTAGTGGTCGAACACGTGGAACAGCAGGCCCGAACCCTGGGTCAGGGTCTTGAACTCGTTCTGGAAGCCGATCAGGCCACGGGCCGGGATCTGGTACTCCAGGCGCACGCGGCCCTTGCCGTCCGATTCCATGTTCTTCAGCTGGCCCTTGCGGGTGCCCAGCTTTTCCATCACGCCGCCCTGGTGGATTTCTTCGATGTCCACCACCAGCTGCTCGATCGGCTCCATCAGCTGGCCGTCGATTTCCTTGATGATCACTTCCGGGCGCGACACGGCCAGCTCGTAGCCTTCGCGGCGCATGTTCTCGATCAGCACCGACAGGTGCAGTTCGCCACGGCCGGAGACCAGGAACTTGTCGGCGTCTTCCAGCTGCTCGACCTTCAGGGCCACGTTGTGGACCTTTTCACGGTCCAGGCGGTCCTTGATCTGGCGGCTGGTCAGGAACTTGCCACCGGACAGGTCCTTGTTGCCGGCGAACGGCGAGTTGTTGACCTGGAAGGTCATCGAGATGGTCGGCTCGTCGACGGTCAGCGCCGGCAGCGCTTCCGGGAAGTCCGGTGCGCAGATGGTGTCGGAGATGGTCAGCTCCTGGATGCCGGAGATGGCCACGATGTCGCCGGCCTCGGCCGAATCCTGCTCGATGCGCTCCAGGCCCATGAAGCCCAGCACCTGCAGCACCTTGCCGTTGCGCTTCTTGCCTTCACGGTCGATGACCGCGACCTGCATGTTCTTCTTCAGGGTGCCACGCTGGATGCGGCCGATGCCGATCACGCCCACGAAGTTGTTGTAGTCCAGCTGGCTGATGCGCATCTGGAACGGGCCTTCCGGATCCACTTCCGGCTTCGGCGCGTGCTGCATGATCGCTTCGTACAGCGGGGTCATGTCGCCGTCGCGCACGGTGTCTTCCAGGCCGGCATAGCCGTTCAGGCCCGAGGCGTAGACGATCGGGAAGTCCAGCTGCTCGTTGGTGGCGCCGAGCTTGTCGAACAGGTCGAAGACCTGGTCGATCACCCATTCCGGACGGGCGCCCGGACGGTCGACCTTGTTGACCACGACGATCGGCTTGAAGCCCATCGCGAAGGCCTTCTGGGTCACGAAGCGGGTCTGCGGCATCGGGCCGTCCATCGCGTCGACCAGGATCAGCACGGTATCGACCATCGACAGCACGCGCTCGACCTCACCACCGAAGTCGGCGTGGCCGGGGGTGTCGACGATGTTGATCCGGTTCTTGATGCCGGTCTTCTTGTCTTCCCAGGTGATGGCGGTGTTCTTGGCCAGGATGGTGATGCCGCGTTCCTTTTCCTGGTCGTTGCTGTCCATCACGCGCTCGGCGAGGACGGTGCGCTCGGACAGGGTGCCGGACTGCTTCAGCAGCTGGTCGACCAGGGTGGTCTTGCCATGGTCGACGTGGGCGACGATGGCGATGTTGCGAAGATTTTCGATGGACATACGAAAGGGGGCCAGTCGGCGCCGGATTTGGAAAAAGAAGTCCAACATTATACGTCGAACTTGACGATTCGCGAAAAGGTGGATTTCACATCCGTCGCGGGGCCCATTCAGCTGGCTGTCCGCCGTGTCGGCCGGGGCCGCCAGCGCCCGGAGACGCGGCTTCCCGTCCACGGGCTGAAGCCGGGTTCTTCACCGATGGTCGAAGCCGCCGCCGCCACGAGGCAGGTGTAAACTAGGTGGCTAGACGCGTTCCCCTCTGCATCAAGGATCTTCATGTCCCTCATCGCCACTTTCGACACCACCCAGGGCCCGATCAAGGTCGAGCTGTTCGCCGACAAGGCGCCGCTGACCGTGGCCAACTTCGTGAACCTGGTCAAGCACGGCTTCTATGACGGCCTGATCTTCCACCGCGTGATCGCCGACTTCATGATCCAGGGCGGCTGCCCGCAGGGTCGTGGCACCGGCGGCCCGGGCTACAAGTTCGAAGACGAGAAGAACGGCGTGAAGCACGAGGTCGGCTCGCTGTCGATGGCCAACGCCGGCCCGAACACCAACGGCAGCCAGTTCTTCATCACCCACATCAAGACCGACTGGCTGGACGGCCGCCACACCGTCTTCGGCAAGGTCCTGGAAGGCCAGGCCATCGTTGATTCGGTCAAGCAGGGCGACGTGATCCATTCGATCACCCTGGAAGGCGACGTCGACGCCGTGCTGGCCGCCCAGGCCGACCGCGTCGCGGAGTGGAACAAGCACCTCGCCGCCTGATCCCCCTTCGAAACGGCCACCCATGGGTGGCCGTTTCCCTGTTCCCCGCCGCCCGCCTGGCCTGCGTGGCTCTGCCCGCGGCGTCCCATCAAACGCTTGCAAGCAAGAGGAAACCCCCATGAAAGCACCCGTTCGTGTTGCCGTGACCGGCGCCGCCGGCCAGATCGGTTATGCCCTGCTGTTCCGCATCGCCTCCGGCGAAATGCTGGGCAAGGACCAGCCGGTCATCCTGCAGCTGCTGGAACTGCCGGTGGACAAGGCCCAGGCCGCCCTGAAGGGCGTGATGATGGAGCTGGAAGACTGTGCCTTCCCGCTGCTGGCCGGCATGGTCGGCACCGATGACGCCGAAGTCGCGTTCAAGGACGCCGACATCGCCCTGCTGGTCGGCGCACGTCCGCGCGGCCCGGGCATGGAGCGCAAGGACCTGCTGCTGGAGAACGCCAAGATCTTCACCGCCCAGGGTGCAGCGCTGAACAAGGTCGCCAGCCGTGACGTGAAGGTGCTGGTGGTCGGCAACCCGGCCAACACCAACGCCTACATCGCGATGAAGTCGGCCCCGGACCTGAAGCCGGAAAACTTCACCGCCATGCTGCGCCTGGACCACAACCGCGCGCTGAGCCAGCTGTCGACCAAGCTCGGCAAGCCGGTCGGTGGCATGGAGAAGCTGGTGGTGTGGGGCAACCACAGCCCGACCATGTACCCGGACTACCGTTTCGCCACCGCCGATGGTGCGTCGATCGCCGATGCGATCAACGACCAGGAGTGGAACGCCAACACCTTCATCCCGACCGTCGGCAAGCGCGGCGCGGCGATCATCGAAGCCCGTGGCTCGTCCTCGGCTGCTTCGGCCGCCAACGCAGCGATCGACCACGTGCGTGACTGGGTGCTGGGCAGCAACGGCAAGTGGGTCACCATGGGCGTGCCGTCCGACGGTTCCTACGGCATTCCGGAAGGCGTGATCTTCGGCTTCGCGGTGACCACCGAGAACGGCAAGTACACCCTGGTCAAGGACCTGCCGATCGACGACTTCAGCCAGAAGTACATCGACAAGACCCTGGCCGAGCTGGAAGAAGAGCGCGCCGGCGTCGCCCACCTGCTGGGCTGATGCAGGCGGTACCGGCTCCGGCCGGTACGTCTTCCATCAAGGTAGGTACCGAACGTTGGTTGGTACGCAGAAAACGGGGAGGCTTCGGCTTCCCCGTTTTCATTTGGAATTCCTGGAACCGCATGATCCACCTGCACTACATCGATGACGCACTGCTGGTGGCCGAGAAGCCGGCTGGCCTGTTGTCCGTACCCGGCCGCAGCGCCGAGAACCAGGACTGCGTGGTCGCGCGCCTGCAGGCGCTGTATCCGGATGCGTTGACCGTGCACCGGCTGGACCAGGTGACCTCGGGCCTGCTGCTGCACGCGCGCGGCAAGGAGACGCAGGCCGCATTGTCGAAGCAGTTCGAGCAGCGCCAGGTTGGCAAGCGGTATGAAGCGGTGGTGCAGGGGCTGCTCGAGGGTGATTCCGGCGAAGTGGACCTGCCGTTGATCGTTGACTGGCCGAACCGGCCGAAGCAGATGGTCGATCACGAACGCGGCAAGCCGGCGTTGACCCGCTGGCGCGTGCTGGCGCGTGATGTAGAAGCGCGGCGCACGCGCGTGGCGTTGGAACCGATCACTGGCCGCAGCCATCAGCTGCGGTTGCACATGGCCAGTATTGGCCATCCGATTGTTGGCGACGTGCTGTATGACGCGGCACCGGCGCACCGCGTGCATCTGCATGCGTGCAGCCTGCAGTTCACCCACCCGGTGACGGGCGAGGTGCTCGCGTTCGAGTCTGCGGCTCCGTTCTAGGGGGTCGGCAGGGCTTGCAGCCCTGCACCCGCAGAATCAACGTCAACGTCAAAAGCGGGCTATACGTGGGTTGGCGGGACGGTGTCGAAGTGCGGGGCCGCCGCAAGTACGTCCGTGTAGGCTTGGCAGCCGCATCCATGCGGCTGACACCCCGCACTTCGACACCGCCCCACCTTCGACAGGTTCACTCGGCTGTTGGTAGCGGTGGCCGTTGTTCCGCGCAGCTGTTGGTAGGTGTCGACCTTGGTCGACACGATTTTTCTGTCAGATATCGAATGAACCATCCACGCATGGCGTGGATCTACCGCGTCGACCAAGGTCAACACCTACCAGAGCAGTCGACCAAGGTCGACACCGACCAGAACAATATGCCGTTCCGGCAGATCGCGGAATCTGTCGAAGGCGGGGTGGGTCCGGTGGCGGGGGCGTGAGCCGCATGGGCCCGAGGCATGCCTCGGGCGGGTTGGGCAGGACGCCCAACCCCGGTCTTGCCGTGTGCGCAGGACTGCGCACACGAGCCAGCGGCGACCGAGCCTCCAAGGACGGATTCACGGCGTCCCCCGCAATCGGACCCACCCCGCCATCCCCCAGTAAGCCAGCTTCTGCTGTTGCTTCGGCTGTTGCTTCTGAGGTTGCCGGCCAGCGGCCGGCACTACCGCGGGTGCAGGGCTGCAAGCCCTGCATAACAAACCCCACCCCCTACCAAGGTAGGGCGGCCCGCGCGGCAGCACCGGACTATCCTCGAACCCATGACTTTGTCTGGGAGGGCTGCGTCATGAACTACGAGGAAACCTACCGTCGCTCGATCGACGAGCCGGAGGCCTTCTGGGGCGAGGAAGCCAAGCGCATCCATTGGCATAAACCGCCGCAGCAGGTGCTCGACTACAGCAACCCGCCGTTCCGGCGCTGGTTCGTCGGCGGCGAAACCAATCTCTGCTACAACGCCGTCGACCGCCACCTGGCCGAGCGCGCCGACCAGCTCGCGCTGGTCGCCATCTCCACCGAAACCAACAGCACACGCGAGATCACCTATCGCCAGCTGTACCGCGAAGTGAACGACTTCGCCGCGGTACTCAAGCACCTCGGTGTCGGCCACGGTGACCGCGTGGTGATCTACATGCCGAACATGGCCGAGGCGGTGTTTGCGATGCTGGCCTGCGCGCGCATCGGTGCGGTGCACTCGGTGGTGTTCGGTGGCTTCGCCGCGCACAACCTGGCGCTGCGCATCGACGATGCCAAGCCCAAGCTGCTGATCGCGGCCGACGCCGGTATGCGCGGTGGCAAGCTGATTCCGTACAAGCCGATGGTCGACGCCGCCTGCGCCGAAGCGGCGTCGCCGCCACCGCACGTTCTGATCGTGTCGCGTGGGCTGGATGCCGCCGAACCCTGCGTGCCGGGCCGTGACGTGGACTACGCGACGCTGCGTGCGCAGATCGGTGAAGTCGACGTGCCGGTGCAGTGGCTGGAAGCGAGCGAGCCGAGCTACCTGCTGTACACCTCCGGCACCACCGGCAAGCCGAAGGGCGTGCAGCGCGATGTGGGCGGCTATGCGGTGGCGATGGCGCAGTCGATGGAGACCGTGTTCGACTGCAAGCCGGGCCAGGTGATGTTCTCCACCTCCGATGTCGGCTGGGCGGTGGGCCACTCCTACAACGTGTACGGCCCGCTGATCGGTGGCTGCACGTCGCTGCTGTACGAAGGGCTGCCGACCAACCCGGACCCGGGCATCTGGTGGGCACTGTGCGAGCAGTACAACGTGCGCACGATGTTCTCTTCGCCCACCGCCATCCGCGTGCTGAAGAAGCACGACGCAGACTTCATCCATCGCCACGACCTGCGTGCGCTGAAGTACCTGTTCCTGGCTGGCGAGCCGCTCGACGAGCCGACCGCGCACTGGATCAGCGAAGCGCTCGGCAAGCCGATCATCGACAACTACTGGCAGACCGAAACCGGCTGGCCGGCACTGACCCTGCTGCCGGGCCTGGAGATGAAGCCGGTGCGCTTCGGTTCGCCGGGTTTCCCCAATCTCGGCTATCGGATGAAGGTGATCGACGAGAACACCGGTGAGGAAGTCGCACCGGGGCAGAAAGGCGTGCTGGTGGTGTCGCCGCCGTTGCCGCCGGGCTGCATGAGCACGGTGTGGAATGATGACAGTCGCTTCCTGCAGAGCTACTTCAGCCACTTCAAGGAACTGCTGTACAGCTCGCTGGACTGGGCGATCCGCGACGACGATGGCTACACCTTCATCCTCGGTCGCACCGATGATGTCATCAATGTAGCCGGGCACCGTCTGGGCACGCGCGAGATCGAGGAGGCCATTTCCAGCCATCCGCGGGTGGCCGAGGCCGCCGTGATCGGGGTCAAGGATGAACTGAAGGGGCAGGTGCCGCTGGTGTTCGTCACCCTCAAGCAGGGCCTGGATGGCGAGGATCCGGCGCCGGTGGTGGCCGAGATGATGGCGACGGTGACCACCTCGCTCGGCGCGGTCGCACGCCCGGCGCACGTACACGTGGTCAATGCACTGCCCAAGACCCGCTCCGGCAAGCTGCTGCGGCGCTCGCTGCAGGCGCTGGCCGAACAGCGCGACCCGGGTGACCTGTCGACGCTGGACGACCCCAGCGCGCTGGAGGAGATCCGCCGCGCGCTGGGCCGTTGATCCGGTAGTGCCGGCTACTGGCCGGCACCCCCCACTCAATCCCGAGGTTGCCGGCCAGCGGCCGGCACTACCCGCGGCACTTGCGCTAAGCTCGGCCTGTCATCGACCTGCAATACGCGGCGCGCGCCGGGGAAGGCGCGTGCCGTCCGGGGATGGCACACAGGGGGGCGTGCCCGTCAGGGCGCGCCGGCATTGCGCATCGAGGGAGGGGGAGGCAATGGCATTGCTGCACGCCAAGACGGCTGCTGGCCGTCAGGAAATCGAAGACCGTGGCCGGCGCCTGCCGGCGGCACTGCGTTCGATCCTGCTGATGGTCGACGGCCATCGCGATGACACTGAATTGCGTGGCCTGTTCGAAGGCCTGCGCGCGCCGGCCGATGCACTGGAGCAGCTGGAAGCGCAGGGCCTGATCGAAGTGATCGGTGGCAATGCCGAGGTGGCACCGGTACGTGGCATCAGCACCGGCCGCGAACAGGATCCGGCGTTGTACCAGCAGCTCTACGACGCGATGAGCGAGGCGGTGCGGCGCCACCTGGGCCTGAAGGGCTACTTCATGCAGTTGAAGATTGAACGCTGCACCGATGCACTTGCGTTGGAACGCCTGTGCCCGGAACTGCTGGCGGCGGTGGGCAAGGCGCGCAGCCCGGCGCTGGCGCAGCGCTGGTGGCAGGAAACCCAGGCCGCCGTGGTCAATGGTGGCGGCGAGGTCGTGCAGGCCTGAGCCACCGCGTAAAGTGATCGGTTCACTTCCCCACAAGGAGTCCCGCGTGCAGGACGACCACGACGACACCGACACCCCAGGCTGGGACGCGATCAATGCGGCGCTGGCGCCGCTGTATGCCGGCCAGGAACCCCGTCACTACGGTACGGCGTTGCCGTACACGCTGGGTGGCCAGGATCCACTGGATGGCATCAGCGTTTACTGGGCGGATGCGCCGGTACCGCACTGGCATTACATCACCTACGGCTTCTCCGAGCTGTACGCCAAGGAGAGCAGCGATGCCGCCGCCAGCGGCTATGGTTTCGAGCTGACCTTCCGCCTGGCTGCTGAAGCCGGTGAGCACGCCGGCAGTACCCCGCCGGTGTGGCCGATGAACCTGCTGCAGAACCTGGCGCGCTACGTGTTTGGCAGCGGCAACGTGTTCGAGGATGGTCACCATCTGAACGCCAACGGCCCGATCGCGCTGGAGACCGGCACGCGTCTGTGCCACCTGGCCTTCATCGCCGATCCGCAGTTGCCTGCGCGCGACACCGCCAATGGCCACCTGCAGTTCCTGCAGCTGGTCGGGCTGACCGATGAGGAGATGGAAGCGGTCAAGCGCTGGTCGACGCGCGGCGTGCTGCAGGCGCTGCAACCGGCGATGCCGCTGTGGATCAGTGACCTGCATCGCGGCAACCTGTTGGAGGATCCGACACTCGCCGCACAGGTGCGGGCCGGCAGCGAGCGCGAGGGCTCCAGCACCGGCATGTTGTTCATCGAGACACTGGATTGGCGGCAGGAGGCGGGCGTCACCACCCTGGTGCTCGGCGCCGGCCAGGTGGCCAGTGTGTGCGAGCTGTTGCCATTGCGCCTGCGCCACGGCAAATCGCTGGAACTGGCCAGCCGCGAGCGGCAGTGGGAATTCATTCCGGCAGCGCGCGGTGAAACCGGCGAGGTATCGGCCGACAGCGCGCGCTGGGCGCTGGACGAGACGGGGCTGCAGGCCCTGGCGGGCGTGCGTGCCGAACGTGGCATCTACCCGGTGGCGGGAGCGCTGCGCATCGAAGTGGTGCCGACCTACCTGCGCGATGCCAACGGTGAAGTGATCCGCCAGATCGGCTGAGTGTGGTGATGGCACCGGTGGGGTCAGAGCCGCCTGCTGTGCAGACGGATCCGACCCCGCCCTGGCAGCGGTATCGGGGTCGGATCCGTTCGCCACGCGAACGGCTCCGACCCCGGGTCAGGCTCAGGCCAGGCCTTCGGCCTTCAGGGCGGCCTGCACGCCGGCATCGGCGTCCATGCGTGCCTTGTAGGCGGCCAGGTTGTCCAGGCCCGACAGGTCGACCTTGGTGCCGGCGGCCCAACGCAGGGTGATGTAGAAGTACGGATCGGCGAAACTGCGGAAGCCGGCCAGCCAGGGCTTGTCGGCCAGCTGCCTGTCAGCGGTCTCGAACAGGCCACGCAGGCGCTTGTGTGCGGCGGCGCGGATCGCGTCGAACTGGCTTTCGTCGGCGATGAACTTGCCCGGTGCGAACAGCGGCGAGAAGGCCGGATGCACGTCGGAATTGACGAAGGCCAGCCAGCGGGTGGCTTCGGCACGCTGGCGCGCACTGCCATCGCCGCCGAGGCCGGCCTGCGGGTAGGTGTCGGCGATATAGCCCATGATCGCGGCGTTCTGCAGCAGCACGAAGTCGCCATCGACCAGCGCGGGAACGGCGCCGGCCGGATTGATCTTGAGGAATTCCGGACCCTTCAGGGTGTCCTTGTTCAGCAGTTCGACCTCGAACGGCTGGCCGGTCCACTGCAGGGCGATGTGGTCGGCGGTGGAACAGGCACCGGGCTTGCTGTACAGCTTCATGGGAACTCCAGGTGATGCGGGCGGGAAACGCCCACTATCCCAGAGCCTGCCAGCGGGCGGCAACGCTGCCGCCAGCACGGATCGTTACGACTGCCGCGGCTTGAGGTTCTGCACCTTATAGAAGGTGTGATCGCCGATGGTGGCCACCTGGTAGGCGTTGCGCCAGTTCGGGCTGGCGATGGACAACGCGGCGAAGTGGCTGGCTCCGGGCACGATCTCGCGGCGCTCGCCGGCCGGCAGCGCCCAGTTGCGCTCGGCGTCGAAGGCCACGTTCATTGCCTCGCTCCAGGCCGCGTCATTGCCCAGCTGGGTGCCGGGGGAGACGATGGTCGGCGCGAACTGCTTGCGCGCGGTGACCACCTGGCACATCGAGTCGCCCCACAGGCCACTGTCGAGGCGGCGCAGGGCGACCTCGGCAACGGCTTGCTGGCCGCGCAGGGTCTGGTCGCGGGCTTCCAGGTAAACGGTGGTGCTCAGACACAGTGAATCAGCGGCCGGCTGCGGCAACAACTGCGACAGCCAGAGAATCCAGGCCAGTTTCATATAACTCCTTGCTCCGTATGGGCCGCACTCTCCGCTTCCAGTCGCGGGGGCGACAGGATGCGGGGTACGACTTGGCGTCATGGGGAGGCGGCCATCGGGGCCGCCCCGTGGGCAGCCCCAAAAGAAACGACCAGTACCGATCGTGGGGGCTGCGCCGGCTCACCGGAAACTGGCTGGTGAGCGGAAAGATGGCGCAAGGTAGGGGGGCGTAGCCGAACGCATCGTGAACCGTCCGGCTTGACATTCAGGTTCGGGAGGGGTGACGGAAATCACATTCCGTCCCCCATTCATGCGCTCATCAGAGCGCGGCGGCCACCCGGCTGCCCTGGTCGATGGCCCGCTTGGCGTCCAGTTCGGCCGCTACATCGGCACCGCCGATCAGCTGCGCGTTGATGCCGGCGGCCTGCAGTTCGGCCTGCAATGCGCGGTTCGGTTCCTGCCCGGCGCAGATCACCACATGGTCGACCGGCAGCAGCTGTTCGCTGCCTTCCACGCGGATGCGCAGGCCTTCGTCGTCCACGCCCAGGTACTCGACGCCGCCGAGCATGCGCACGCCCTTGGCCTTCAGCGTGGCGCGGTGGATCCAGCCGGTGGTCTTGCCCAGCCGCGCGCCGGGCTTGCCGGGGCTGCGCTGCAGCAGCCACAGCCGCCGCGGCGATGCCTCGGGCTGCGGCCTGGCCAGCGAGCCGCGGGCCTCGAACGTGCTGTCCACGCCCCATTCGGCCATCCAGCGCTGTGGGTCCAGCGAGGGGGACTCACCAGCGTGGCTGAGGAACTCGCCGACATCGAAGCCGATGCCGCCGGCGCCGATGATCGCCGCACTGGCGCCCACTTCGACCCGGCCCAGCAGCACGTCCAGGTAGCTGACCACCTTGGCGTGGTTGGCGCCGGGGAAGTCGACCTTGCGCGGCGTGATGCCGGTGGCCAGCACCACCTCGTCGAAGCCGGCCAGGCTGGCCGCGTCTGCTCGCGTGCCCAGGCGTAGCTGCACGCCGGTTTCAGCCAGCTTGTGGCGGAAATAGCGCAGGGTCTCGTGGAACTCTTCCTTGCCGGGGATGCGCTTGGCCACGTTGAACTGGCCACCGATCTCGTCGTTGGCATCGAACAGGGTGACCTGGTGGCCGCGCTCGGCGGCCACCGTGGCGCAAGCCAGGCCGGCCGGACCTGCGCCGACCACCGCGACCTTTTTCGGCGTGGCAGCCGGGCGGTAGACCAGCTCGGTCTCGTGTGCGGCACGCGGATTGACCAGGCAGCTGGCCAGCTTGTTCTCGAACACGTGGTCCAGGCAGGCCTGGTTGCAGGCGATGCAGGTGTTGATCGCCTCGGCGCGGCCGGCGCGGGCCTTGTTGGGCCATTGCGGGTCGGCCAGCAGCGGGCGCGCCAGCGACACCATGTCGGCGCCGCCGCTGGCGAGGATGTGCTCGGCGACGTCGGGCATGTTGATGCGGTTGGTCGCCACCAGCGGCACCGTTACATGCGGCTTGAGCTTGGCGGTGACACCGGCGAAGGCGGCGCGCGGCACCGAGGTGGCAATGGTCGGGATGCGCGCTTCGTGCCAGCCGATGCCGGAATTGATGATCGTCGCGCCAGCCGCCTCGATGGCCTGGGCCTGCTGCACGATCTCTTCCCAGTTGCTGCCGTCGTCAACCAGATCCACCAGTGACAGGCGGTAGATGATGATGAAGTCCGGGCCGCAGGCCTCGCGGATGCGGCGCACGATCTCCACTGCAAAACGCATGCGTTGGTGGGCGTCGCCACCCCAGCGGTCGGAGCGCTTGTTGGTGCGCGGGGCGATGAACTCGTTGATGAGGTAGCCCTCCGAGCCCATCACTTCGACGCCGTCGTAGCCGGCTTCGCGGGCCAGCTTTGCGCTGCGTGCGTAGTCGGCGATATGCCGCTCGACGCCGCTGGCCGACAGCGCACGGGGGGTGAACGGGTTGATCGGCGCCTTCAGCTTCGACGGTGCCACCGACAGGGGATGGTAGGCATAGCGGCCGGCATGCAGCAGCTGCAGGCAGATCTTCGCGCCGTGCTGGTGCGCGGCCGCGGTGAGCTGCCGGTGCGGGCGCACTTCCCAGGGCCAGGACAGCTTTCCGCCAAAGGGCTTCAGCCAGCCGACCACGTTCGGCGCGAAGCCACCGGTGACGATCAGGCCGACGCCACCTTCGGCGCGTTCGGCGAAGTAGGCGGCCAGGCGCGGGAAGTCGCGGGCGCGATCTTCCAGGCCGGTGTGCATCGAACCCATCAGCACGCGGTTGCGCAGCTGGGTGAAGCCCAGGTCCAGCGGGGCGAACAGGTGGGGGTAGGCGCTTTCGTTGGCTGGCGACATGATCGATACGCTTGCGTACGGAAGCGCGAAGCGTGCCGGGAAACGGCGGCCGGGGCAAGGGGCGCGGGCGGTAGTGCCGGCCGCTGGCCGGGTACGCTCGGCACATGCGTGCTGTCGCTCCCGCATTTCGCTGCGCGAACCGCGGGCCCCACTTACCGACCTCCAACCCCCGCGCCTGCGGCGCTGCCCCCGAACTCCGGGGGCGGTAGTGCCGGCCGCTGGCCGGCATTCGATCAGCTCAGGGTGATTGCGGTTGCCGGCCAGCGGCCGGCACTACCGGGGGACGCCCAATCCCGAACCAGCCCAGCGTTACTCCGCACAGGGGGCCAATCAGCAGGGCGAAGGCGAGGGTGCCGACACCGACGTTGCCGCCGAGCCACCAACCCAGCAGCAGCACGCTGCCCTCGATCAGGCTGCGCACCTTCCAGATCGGCCAGCCGGTGCGGGCATGCAGGCCGGTCATCAGGCCGTCGCGCGGGCCGGGCCCGAGCTTGGCGCCGATGTACAGGCCGGTGGCCAGGGCGACCAGCAGCATGCCGGCGCAGAACATCGCCAGCTGCCAGCCAAGGCCGACCGCCGGGGGAAGCAACCACAGCCCGAACTGCGCGGATGGGCCGATCAACATCACGTTGAGCACGGTGCCGACACCCGGCTTCTGTCGCAATGGCCACCACAGCAGCAGCACCAGTGCACCGATCACATTGGTGGCCAGGCCGAACGATAGCGGCGTCTGTGCGGCGATGCCCTGCGACAACACGTCCCAGGGGGCCACGCCGATCGCTGCACGGATCATCAGTGAGGCGCCGAAGCCGTACAGGAACAGGCCGATGATCAGTTGCAGCAGACGCAGGGGCAGGGCGGTGGGCATGACGGCGCTCGGGGAGAGGGGAGGGATCTGTTTCCACCGTAATCCCGATTCAGTCACTCCCATAGATACAGATGCCGGCCGATTCGCCGCTACAGGAGTCGTCGATCCTGCGTATGGGCCGTTCTGTGGAGCTGGGCCATGCTCCGGCTGCTTTGCCTGGCACCGCCAGCCGAACATGGCTCGGTACTGCACCGGCGTTCCAGCCTGGCTCAGTCGCCCCAGCCGGCCAGCGCCAGCTTGCCCACCGTGCGCCCGCTGGCCAAGCGCTGATGCGCGATGTCCAGATTCGCCGCATTGATCGCGCCCAGCGTCTCGCTGAGGGTGCCGCGCAGCTGGCCAGCGTCGATCATGCTGGCCGCGCGGCTGAGGATGCGGTGCTGTTCGATGCGGTCCGCCGTGGCGAAGCGCGAACGCGCGAACATGAACTCCCAGTGGATGCCGATGCACTTGGCCTTGTAGGGATCACCGATGCGCAGCGCGCCGCGCGGTTCGACGATGAGGCCGACATGGCCCTGTGGCGCCAGCAGCTGACCCAACGCATCCCAGTAATGGTCGGTGTCGGCCAGGTTGAGCGCGACCTGTACTGCGTCGATGCCCAATGCCTGCAGCTGGGGCAGCAGCGGCTGCCGGTGGTCGATTACATGCTGGGCACCCATCTGCCGGCACCAGTCGATCGATGATTCACGCGAGGCGGTGGCGATCACCTCGAATCCGGCATGCCGGCCCAGCTGGATCGCCATCGATCCAACACCGCCTGCTCCGCCGATCACCAGCAGGTGCTGGCCGGCATGGCGGCGATCATCCAGCTGCAATGGCATGCGCTGGAACAGCAGTTCCCATGCGGTGAGCGTGGTCAGTGGCAGTGCGGCCGCTTCGGCGAAGTCGAGCGTGGTCGGCTTGCGCGCTACCAGCCGTTCGTCCACAAGATGGAACTGCGCATTGCAGCCTGGCCGGGTGACATCACCGGCGTAGTAGACCTCGTCGCCGGACGCGAACAGGCTGGCGTCCTCGCCGATCGCTTCGACCACCCCGGCGGCGTCCCAGCCGAGTACGCGGGGTGCTTCGAGCGTGGCCGGATCGGTGGCCGCCCGCTGCTTGCCGTCGACCGGGTTCACCGAGACGGCCTCGACCCGGATCAGCAGGTCGCGGCCACGCGGAGGCAGCGGCGGGGGCAGGTGGATATCGCAGAGGGCGGGGGCAGATTCACGACTCAGGGCGACGGCTTTCATCTCGGCTCCGGCTGGGTACGTGGCTCCATCATAGAGTTCCTCACGTTTCAGCAGATACGCTGAATCGGGCGGCGCAAGCTGTTGCGCAATATGTCGTACTCCGCACCTAAATCCCGTCAAACCCTTGCAGCGTGAGGGTCTTGCGGATTTTCATCATCCTGTATAGGGTTTCAACGTCGGACCGGTGGAGGGTCGGGCGCGATACTTCACATGTTACGGGACTGTTAACATGACCTTCACCCGCCTGAGCATAATGTTCGCGGCGGTGGCGTGCTGAATCGGCTGTCGAACATCGACGCACTAGTGCTGGCCCATGCCTCTACCGGTTTCATACCCCCGAAATAGGAGCTGTACTCAATGAACAAGAAGATCCTTACTGCCGCGCTGCTGGGTGGTCTGGCTTTCGCCCAGGCTGCGTCCGCGCAGGAGTTCGATGACCGCTGGTACCTGACCGGTTCGGCCGGCTTCAACTTCCAGGACAGCGACCGCCTGACCAATGACGCTCCGTTCGTCACCCTGGGCCTGGGCAAGTTCATCAGCCCGAACTGGTCGCTGGACGGTGAGCTGAACTACCAGAACCCGAACTTCGACGCCAACAAGGACATGAACTGGTCGCAGTACGGCGTCTCGCTGGACCTGCGTCGCCACTTCATCAAGGAAGGCCGCGGCTGGAACCCGTACCTGCTGGCCGGCCTGGGCTACCAGAAGTCGGAAGAAGAGTACAACCCGATCAGCGGTGGCCTGGCTGACCGCAAGGACGGCAACTTTGCCGCCAAGGTCGGCGTCGGTCTGCAGACCACCTTCGAGAAGCGCGTCGCTGTCCGTGCCGAAGTCGCCTACCGCGCTGATTTCGACGACCAGAGCGTGAACCCGAAGCGTGCCGGCAACGATGAAAGCTGGTTCGGCGACGTGCTGGCTTCGGTCGGCGTCGTGATCCCGCTGGGCCCGGCTCCGGTCGCGGCTGCTCCGGCTCCGGCTCCGGTTGCCCCGAGCTGCGCCGACCTGGATGACGACGGTGACGGCGTCAACAACTGCGACGACAAGTGCCCGAACTCGCAGCCGGGTCAGACCATCGGTCCGGACGGTTGCCCGGTGCCGGTCTCCATCGACCTGAAGGGCGTCAACTTCGACTTCGACAAGTCGAACCTGCGTCCGGACGCCGTGGCGATCCTGAGCGAAGCCACCGAGATCCTGAAGCGTTACCCGGATCTGCGCGTTGAAGTCGCCGGTCACACCGACTCGAAGGGTACCGACGCTTACAACCAGAAGCTGTCGGAGCGTCGTGCTACCGCCGTGTACAACTACCTGACCAAGAACGGCGTTGACGCCGGTCGCCTGGTCGGCCCGATCGGCTACGGCGAGAGCCGTCCGATTGCTCCGAACACCAACCCGGATGGTTCGGACAACCCGGAAGGTCGCGCCAAGAACCGTCGTACCGAGCTGAACGTCCAGAACTAAGTTCTGACGCTCTGCCAGTAGGACACAGCAGGACCCGGCTTCGGCCGGGTCTTGTTGTTTCTGCGGCCCGGAATCCGGTGCCTGCCGGTCCGGGGGTAACCGTTCGTCGGGTTTTTGTCCGTAAAACCAATGGGTTGCCGTATTCATTGAAAGTGGCGCTTGAAAGCTGTCGCGGCATTGCTAAACTCGCCGCGTCACTTCCTTTCCTGGATGCCCTTCATGCTGCGCTCTGCATCGGCCGCCGTCCTGGCGCTGGCCCTGGTTCCCGCCGCCCACGCTGCGGTCGATTGCTCGGTCAACACCAGCGCCTCGCCGCTGCCGTTGCCGGCCACGACCATCGCGCCGGTGGCCGACGAGCTCTACATCCGTGGCAACCAGCTGGGCATGCCGGCCGGCGTGCTGAGCAGCAACTACGATCCGTCGCAGTCGCTGGACCAGGTGCTGCAGCGCCTGCGCATCGATGGCTGCCAGAACATCGCCAAGGCCATTCCGAGCGCACCGGCGGTGAAGCCGAACGATCCGGCGGCCTACAAGCCGCAGACCGAATTCGACAACACGCCCTGGCGCTTCGACATGAGCCAGAACGGCAAGCGCATGACCGCCGAAGAGTTCGACGCCTGGATGAAGGCGCGTGGCGTGCGTGTGGTCAAGGCGCGTCCGGCTCCGGCCGCCACTCCGGCCCCGGCCGAAGCACCGGCTGAGACCAAGCCGGTCGACAAGAAGTAAGCACCGCGGGGAGCAGAGGCTTGCGCACGCGCCGCCCACCTGCCACCCCCGCCGCCCGCTCCCACGCATCGCGTGGGCGTGCGACTCCCGCTGCCACCGCCGCCGGTGTCCGTCATGGCCTGGCGCGCGTGCTGTCCAAGGCCGGCGTCTGCTCGCGCAGCGAGGCCGCGCGCTGGATTGCCGAGGGCCGCGTACGCGTCTCCGGCCGCATCGTGCGGGATCCCGAGTTCCCGATTGGCCAGCCGGCGCCGCCGATCGAGGTCGATGGCCAGCCGATGGGCGCGCCGCAGCGCCTGTACCTGATGCTCAACAAGCCACGCGGGGTGGTGACCACCGCGCAGGACGAGCGTGGCCGCGACACCGTCTACCGCTGTTTCGATGGTGCAGGGCTGCCGTGGATAGCGCCGGTCGGGCGCCTGGACAAGGCCAGTGAAGGGCTGTTGCTGTTCAGCAACGATCCGCAGTGGGCGGCGCGCCTGACCGATCCGGAAACGGGTCCGCAGAAGACGTACCACGTGCAGGTCGACCGCCTGCCAGATGACGCCACGCTGGCGGCCCTGCAGGCTGGCGTGGATGACGAGGGCGAGTTCCTCGTGGCCCAGGCCGTGCGCGTGCTGCGCAGCGGCGACAAGACCGCGTGGCTGGAGGTGGTCCTCGACGAGGGCCGCAACCGCCACATCCGCCGCCTGCTGGCGGCCTTCGACCTGCAGGTGCTGCGCCTGGTCCGGGTTGCGATCGGCGGGCTGCAGCTCGCCGATCTCGGCAAGGGCCAGTGGCGGATGCTGGAGGTCAATGACCAGCAGCGGTTGGGGGCCGCTGCACCGGGCTGATCATCGCCCGCAGCCGGCGGTTGCCGGCCACCGTTCCAGGCGTAGGGGGCGCCTGGTTGCTGAACTTCCCGAACGGAGCCTGCCCATGTACCACCCGACCCTCAACCAAACCCTGCGCTGCGCAGGCCTGCTGCTGCCGATGGTGCTGCTGACCGCCTGTGGTGGCCACAAGAAGGTGGCCAAGGCAGAAACGCCGGCCGAAACCCCGGTGGTGGAAGTGAAGACCCCGGAGCTGGATGGCCGCGGCAGCTACCGCTTCCTGATGAGCAACGGCGACAAGAAGATGACCGCCGATGAGTTCGATGCCTGGATGAAGGCCAACGGCATCCGCGTTGCCAAGGGCAACGGCCAGGACGCTGCCGCCAAGCCGGTGGTGGTGGCCAGCAAGGACGAGCCGAAGGGCAAGAAGAAAAAGAAGTGATGCCGGGAAGGTGCCGACCTCGGTCGGCACGCCCTCAAGCTCTGGTAGGTGCCGACCTTGGTCGGCACGCTTTGACCGCTGGGATCAACCCTTGATCACGCCCAGCTCGACGCCAATGCGGGTGAACGCATCGATCGCGCGGTCCAGGTGCTCGCGGCTGTGCGCAGCGCTGATCTGGGTGCGGATGCGCGCCTGGCCCTTGGGCACCACCGGGAAGAAGAAGCCGATCGCGTAAATGCCTTCTTCGAGCAGGCGCTCGGCGAACTTCTGCGCCAGCGGTGCGTCGTACAGCATCACCGGGCTGATCGGGTGCACGCCCGGCTTCACGTCGAAACCGGCGGCGACCATCTTTTCGCGGAAGTAGCGGGTGTTCTCCACCAGGGTGTCGCGCAGGTCGTCAGCGGCGGCCAGCATCTCGAACGCCTTGATGCCGGCGGCCACCACATGCGGCGGCAGCGAGTTGGAGAACAGGTACGGCCGCGAACGCTGGCGCAGCAGCTCGATCACCTCGGCGCTGGCGCAGGTGAAGCCGCCCAGTGCGCCGCCCATGGCCTTGCCCAGGGTGCCGGTGATGATGTCGATCTTCTCCAGCACGCCCTTCACTTCGGCCGAGCCGCGGCCGGTGGCACCGAGGAAGCCGGTGGCGTGGCATTCGTCGATGTGCACCAGCGCGTTGTACTTCTTCGCCAGCGCGGTGATCTCGTCCAGCGGGGCAATGAAGCCGTCCATCGAGAACACGCCGTCGGTGGTGATCAGCTTGGTCTTGCAGCCGGCGGCATCGGCGGCCTGCAGCTGGGCTTCCAGGTCGGCCATGTCGCAGTTGGCGTAGCGGAAGCGCTTGGCCTTGCACAGGCGCACGCCGTCGATGATCGAGGCGTGGTTCAGTGCATCGGAAATGATCGCGTCGTTCTCACCGAGCAGCGGTTCGAACAGGCCGCCGTTGGCGTCGAAACAGGCCGCGTACAGAATGGTGTCCTGCTTGCCGAAGAAGTCGGCAATCTGCTTCTCCAGCTGCTTGTGCAGGTCCTGGGTGCCGCAGATGAAGCGCACCGAGGCCATGCCGAAGCCGTGGGTATCCAGCGCATCCTTGGCGGCCTGGATCAGGTCCGGATGGTCGGCCAGGCCCAGGTAGTTGTTGGCACAGAAGTTCAGCACCTTGCGGCCATCCTCGAGGGTGATCTCGGCCGACTGCGGGCTGGTGATGATCCGCTCGGACTTGAACAGGCCCTGGGCGCGGATGGCGTCCAGTTCCTCGGCGTAGTGGCGGGTCAGGGCGGAGGAGGCGTCGGTCATGGCGTGGGCACGGCTCTGAACGGGGAAACCGTTGATTCTACCGGGCTACGACGGCCTTCGACCGGGCCGGGCAGGGCACCGCCACGGGTGGCACATGTTGCATCGCAATAGCAAACGGGTTAAAAATTCGTGAACCGCGCCTGTCTGGCGCCGGTTGCCCGCTCCCCCTTCCCGCCCCCGCCACCCTCGGAGACGCCCATGAAGCACGCCCGTGCCTGCCTCGCCATTGCCGCTGCCCTGACCCTGGCCGCCCCGTTCGCCGCCAGCGCCCAGGAAAACGAATCGCCGTACAGCTGGAACGTCACCGCTGTTTCCGATTACCTGTTCCGTGGTGTGTCGCAGACCGACGAGGATCCGACCCTGCAGGCCGGTTTCACCTACACCAGCCCGGTTGGCCTGTACGCAGGCGTGTGGGGCTCGGGCGTGGATTTTGGTGCGGGTGACCCGAAGACCGAGGTCGACTACCTGATCGGCTACGGCGTGGACGTCACCGAGCGCGTCAACTTCGACGTGCTGCTGAACCGCTACACCTACCTGAAGTCCAGCCACCAGAACTACAACGAGCTGATCACCACCACCACGCTGGATGACACCTACAAGCTGACGGTGGCCTACACCAACGATGTCTGGAACAGCAGCACCGATGGCTGGTACTTCGGCCTGGGCGGCAGCTGGGGCCTGCCGAAGGACTTCACCCTGAATGCCAACGTCGGTCGCAGCACCTTCGAGGACGGCATCGCCAAGGACTACACCGACTGGAACGTCGGCGTCGCGCGCCAGTTCGGCCTGTTCAACGTCGGCCTGGGCTACTACGGCACCGACGGCAACGGCCGCGACAACTCCGGCAAGCTGGCCCACAGCCGGGTGATGCTGAGCGTCGCCGTCGGCAAGTAACGCCGCAGGCGTTACGGGTAGTGCCGGCCGCTGGCCGGCAACACCAAAGAAAAAGGCGCCCATCGGGCGCCTTTTTCAATTTCAAGGTGTGCCGAGCAGGCTCGGCACCCACCCATCGCGCACGGCGAAGGGTCAATTCCAGCTCAAAACAACCTTGCCGGCCTTGCCTTCTTCCATCAGGTCGAAGCCCTTCTGGAAGTCGTCGATCGGCAGCTGGTGGGTCATCACCTTGCCGAGCGGGAAGCCGGACAGCACCAGCTGGGTCATCTTGTACCAGGTCTCGTACATCTTGCGGCCGTAGATGCCCTGCACGGTCAGGCCCTTGAAGATGATCTTGTCCCAGTCGCAGCCGGCGCCCTTGGGCATGATGCCGAGCATGGCGATCTTGCCGCCGTGGTACATGCAGTCGAGCATGTCGTTGAACGCACGCGGGTTGCCGCTCATTTCCAGGCCCACGTCGAAGCCCTCCATGTGCAGTTCCTTCATCACGTCCTTCAGCGACTGGTTGGCCACGTTGACCACGCGGGTGGCGCCCATGTCGGCGGCCAGCTTCAGGCGGAAATCATTGACGTCGGTCACCACCACGTTGCGCGCACCGATGTGCTTGCAGATGCCGGCGGCGATGATGCCGATCGGGCCGGCACCGGTGATCAGCACGTCCTCGCCGATCACGTTGAACTCCAGCGCACAGTGCGCGGCATTGCCGTACGGGTCGAAGAACGCAGCCAGCTCCGACGGGATCTGGTCCGGGATCGGCCACAGGTTGCTGGCCGGCATCACCATGTATTCGGCGAAGGCGCCGTTGACGTTGACGCCGATGCCGACGGTGTTCGGGCACAGGTGCGGGCGGCCGCCACGGCAGTTGCGGCAGTGGCCGCAGACGATGTGGCCTTCGGCCGAGACGCGCTGGCCGATTTCATAGCCGGTCACGGCCGAGCCGAGTGCGGCGACGCGACCGACGAATTCGTGGCCGATGGTCAGGCCCGGCTTGATGGTGCGCTGGCTCCACTCGTCCCACAGGTAGATGTGCAGGTCGGTACCGCAGATCGCGGTCTTCTCCAGCTTGATCAGGACCTCGTTCGGGCCCGGGGTCGGCACCGGAACCTCTTCCAGCCAGATGCCCTTGGCCGCTTCGCGCTTGACCAGGGCCTTCATCGTTTGCTGCGCCATCGGGGTGGAACTCATCAGGGGGAAAGCGCGGATTATAGGGTGCCGCGCGGATTTCCCATGTTGCGCTGCGGGTGCAGTGGCGGAACGAAAGGCGTGCGCCGGCGGGCGTTTCGAACGTGCCGCAAACAGCAGCGCCTCCTTGATTCCGGGGGAGGGGGCGTGGTCACCCTGGCCGGGACACGCAAAAGCCCATCCATGGTGCTCGATGGCGCCTTGCTCGTGCGCGCTGTCCTGCGCACACGGCAAGACCGGGGTTGGGCGTCCTGCCCAACCCGCCAGTCGCATGCGCCCGGCCCATGGCGCCAACGGTCCCGGCCAGGGTGACCACGCCCCCTCTGGACGATTCCATGTGCGCGGCCGACGTGCGCATGGCAGCGCAAGAAGCAGGCCCATGACTTCCGGGGTTCGGGCCGGGGCAGGGCGGCGGGCTACAATCGAGGGTTCCACTACCAGGGGCCGCTCCATGCGCTCGAACCTGCTTGCATTCTCCATCGTCGCCAGCCTCGGGCTGGCCCAGGTCGCCCATGCCGCTGAAGGCATGTGGGTGCCGCAGCAGCTGCCGGAAATCGCCGGCCCGCTGCAGAAGGCCGGCCTGAAGCTGTCCCCGGAACAGCTGTCCAACCTGACCGGCGACCCGATGGGCGCGGTCGTCGCCCTCGGCGGCTGCACCGCCAGCTTCGTCTCGCCGCAGGGCCTGGTGGTCACCAACCACCACTGCGCTTATGGCGCCATCCAGCTGAATTCGACCGCGCAGAAGAACCTGATCAAGGACGGCTTCAACGCGCCGACCCTGAAGGACGAACTGAGCGCCGGCCCGAACGCTCGCGTGTTCGTGCTCGACCAGATCACCGACGTCACCACCCAGGCCAAGGCCGCCATCGCTGCCGCCGGCAACGACCCGCTGGCCCGCAGCCGCGCGCTGGACGCCTTCGACAAGGCCCAGGTCGCCGCCTGTGAAGCCGATGCCGGCTTCCGCTGCCGCCTGTACAGCTTCTCCGGCGGCAACACCTACCGCCTGTTCCGCAACATGGAAATCAAGGACGTGCGCCTGGTCTACGCGCCCCCGGGCAGCGTCGGCAAGTTCGGCGGCGACGTCGACAACTGGATGTGGCCGCGCCACACCGGCGATTTCTCGTTCTACCGCGCCTACGTCGGCAAGGACGGCAAACCGGCCGCCTTCGCCGCCGACAACGTGCCGTACCAGCCCAAGCACTTCCTGAAGTTCGCCGACCAGCCGCTGGGTGCCGACGACTTCGTGATGGTGGCCGGCTACCCGGGCCGCACCAACCGCTATGCACTGGCCGGTGAATTCAACGAAACCGCCAGCTTCACCTACCCGACCATCGCCAAGCACTACAACGCCGTGCTGAAGATGATCGCCGACGCCGGCAAGGCCGACGCCGACGTCAAGGTGAAGTACGCCGCCACCGCCGCCAGCATGAACAACGTGGCCAAGAACTACCTGGGCCAGCTGGAAGGCTTCAAGCGCATCGACGCCGCTGGCCAGAAGCAGGCGGAAGAAGCCGCCGTGCTGGCGTGGCTGAAGAAGCAGGGCGCTGCCGGCAAGCCGGCCCTGGCCGCACACGCGCAGCTGCTCAAGCATCTGGATACCAGCAAGTCGACCCGCGAACGCGACCTGTTCGTCGGTCAGTTCAACAACACCTCGGCCGTTGGCGCGGCGATCACCCTGTACCGCCTGTCGATCGAGCGCAGCAAGCCGGATGCCGAACGCGAAGCCGGTTACCAGGAACGCGACCTGACCACCATCGAAGGTGGCCTGAAGCAGATGGACCGTCGCTACGTGGCGAAGATGGACCAGCAGCTGCAGGCCTACTGGCTGGACCAGTACGTGGCCCTGCCGGCCGCACAGCGCGACAACGAAGTGCTGAACAAGTGGCTGGCCGGCAGCGATGCCGCTGCGGTGAAATCGCTGGTGGGCAAGCTGTCGGGCACCGAGCTGGGCAGCCTGGATGCACGCCTGAAATGGTTCAAGGCCGACCGCGCCGCGTTTGAGGCCAGCAACGATCCGGCCATCCAGTACGCCGTGGCCGTCATGCCCGCACTGCTGAAGCAGGAAGAGCAGAAGAAGATCCGCGAAGGCGAATCGCTGACCGCGCGCCCGCTGTACCTGCAGGCCGTGGCCGACTACAAGAAGAGCCAGGGTGAGTTCGTCTACCCGGACGCCAACCTGTCGCTGCGCATCACCTTCGGCAACGTCATGGGCTATGGCAAGGACGGCGTGAAGTACACCCCGTTCACCACCCTGGAAGGCGTGGCGGCGAAGGAAACCGGTGAGGATCCGTTCGATTCGCCGAAGGCGCTGCTTGATGCAGTCAAGGCCAAGCGTTACGGCGGCCTGGAAGACAAGCGCATTGGTTCGGTTCCGGTGAACTTCCTGTCCAACCTGGACATCACCGGTGGCAACTCGGGTTCGCCGGTGCTGGACGCCAACGGCAAGCTGGTCGGCCTGGCCTTCGATGGCAACTGGGAATCGGTCAGTTCCAACTGGGTGTTCGACCCGGTGATGACCCGCATGATCGCCGTCGACAGCCGCTACATGCAGTGGATCATGCAGGAAGTGGCGCCGGCGCCGCAGCTGCTGAAGGAACTGAACCTGGCGAAGTGAGGTAGTGCCGGCCGCTGGCCGGCAACCTCGACCAGATAGCCGGAGTTTCCCAAACCCCGCGACCCACGTCGCGGGGTTTTTTCATGCCCGGCCCGGCCCGGTGCGCCGAACAGGTATCATCCCTGTTCCGCGTACTTCACAGGATGTGAACGAAACGCGGAAACCTCCTCCCCCCAGGACCCCTTGCACGCATGCGCATCCTGCTTGCCCGCCACGGCGAAACGCCGTGGAACGCCGAAGGCCGCTACCAGGGCCAGATCGATATTCCGCTTTCGCCGATCGGTGAAGCCCAGGCCCAGGCACTGGGTGCCCGCCTGGCCTCGGTGGACATCACCCGTGCCGTCGCCTCGCCGCTGTCGCGCGCGCAGCGCACCGCGCAGCTGGCGCTTGGCGCCGCCCGCGCCGACATGCTGCTGACCGAGCCGGAGCTGCAGGAAATCGCCCACGGTGAATGGGAAGGGTTGCTCGCCAGCGAGATCCACGAGAAGGATCCGTCGCGCCTGCAGGCCTGGCGCGAGGAGCCGGATACGGTGCTGATGCCCGGCGGCGAATCGCTGCGCCTGGTGCTGGAGCGCAGTTGGCGCGGCCTGGCGCGTGCCACCGAAGGCCTCGGCGAGCACGACACTCTGCTGGTGGTAGCGCACGATGCGGTCAACCGCGTGATCCTGTGCAAGGTGCTGGGCCTGCCGCTTTCCCGCCTGTGGACCTTCCGCCAGGCACCGACCACGCTCAACCTGCTCGAAGGCCCCGACCTGGACAGCCTGGAAGTGGTGCGCCTGAACGACTGCGCCCACCACACGCCGTTCTTCGGCGAAGCCAAGCACCGCGCCCTCTGATCCATCCCCCGCATCAACTGCTTCTGCTGGAACCGCTGCCGTGACGAACACCCCGACCACCCTGGCCGACTGGCTGGACTACATTGAACGCCAGCACCCGGCGAGCATCGACATGGGCCTGGAGCGCGTGCGCGCCGTGGCCGCGGCGATGGGCCTGGGCGCGCCGGCCAAGCGCACCATCGTGGTCGGTGGCACCAACGGCAAGGGCTCAACCGTGGCTTTCATCGAAGCCATTGCACGCGCCGCCGGCTGGAAGGTCGGTGCCTACACCTCGCCGCACCTGCTGCGCTACAACGAGCGCGTGCGCATCGACGGCCAGGACGTGGACGATGCCGCGCTGGTCGCCGCGTTCAATACGATCGAAGCCGTGCGTGGCGAGATCACGCTGACCTATTTCGAGTACGGCACGCTGGCCGCGCTGCAGCTGTTCGCCGACGCCGGGCTGGACCTGGCGGTACTGGAAGTGGGCCTGGGCGGCCGCCTCGATGCGGTCAACATCGTGGACGCCGACGTGGCGGTGATCACTACCGTGGACATCGACCATGCCGAGTGGCTGGGCGAGGATCGCGAGGCGATCGGGACCGAGAAGGCCGGCATCATCCGCGGCTGGAAGCCGGTGATCCTGGGCGAGACCGATCCGCCGTCGAGCGTGCTGCGCCGTGCCTATCTGGTTGGCGCCAATGCGATCCGTGGTGGCAGCGACTATTTCTACGAGCCGATCGATGCGCAGCGTTGGCGCTGGCGCGATGTCGGCCTGCGCATGGAACTGCCGACCCCGGCGCTGGCCGGCCCGATCCAGCTGGCCAATGCGGGTGCCGCCATCGCCGCGCTGCGCGCGCTGGACAAGCCGGTGCCGCGTGCGGCGTGGGCCGCCGGTGTCGCAGCGGCGCGCATTTCCGGCCGGCTGCAGGCATTCGAGCGCGATGGCGTGCAGATCCGCGTCGACGTCGGCCACAACCCGCAGGCGGCGGGCCAGCTGGCGCGTGCGCTGAAGGCCGAGGTCTCTGCCGGGCGCACCCTGGCGGTGTACGCCGCGCTGCAGGACAAGGACGCAGCGGGGGTGGTGCAGGCGCTGGAGGACGTAGTGGGCGAGTGGACCCTGGCCGGGCTGGAAGGCCCGCGCGGGCAGAGCGCCGCCCAGCTGCAGGCACGCCTGGCCGGCACCGCCGCCGCCACGGCGCTGCTGGCTGACAGCGTCGAACAGGCACTGGCGCAGGTGCTGGCCCAGGCCGAGCGCGGTGACCGCGTGCTGGTGTTCGGCTCCTTCCATACCGCTGCCGCCGCCCTGCAATGGCTGCAGGGCGATGCCTGATGCGCGTTCAGCCAACGCCGACGCCGTCCGGTCCGGCACCCGTATAATCGATGCCAATCTCCGGACAGTTGCCTGCCTCACGTGGATACGCCTCTGAAACAGCGTCTGATTGGTGCCATCGTGCTGGTGGCACTGGCCGTGATTTTCCTGCCGATGCTGGTCAAGGGGCCGGCACCGGACAGCGGCGTGGCCAATGTGCCGATCGCCGCGCCGGATGCACCGGCCGATGGCCAGTTCGAAACCCGTGAGCTGCCCCTGGTCGCCCCGGCCGGTGGCGCCACCGGCCTGCAGACCGGGCAGGCCAAGCCGCTGCCGGACGCCGCCACGCCGGCCACTCCGCCGACCGTGGACACCTCGCCGACGGTCGCCGCCGGCAACTATGCGGTCACCTTCGGTGCCTACGGCAGCAAGGCCGACGCCGATGCGGTGATCGCCTACCTGAAGCGCTCGCAGCTGCCGGGCTTCGCCGAAACGGCGACCATCAACGGCCGCCAGGCATGGCGCGTGCGCGTGGGGCCGTACGCCGACCGTGCACAGGCCGAGGCCGCCCGCCTGCAGGCGGTGAAGATCCGTGCCGATGTGAAGGCCGAAGTGATCACCCTGGATGCCGCAGCGGACAGCAGCGCCCCGGTGGCAGCCACCCCGGCACCGGCTACGCCGAGCGCCAGTACCCCATCCGCCGCCACCGCGCCGTCGGCCAGCAGCAACCCGGTGCGCAGTGAAAGCCTGCCGCCGAGTACGCCGACTGCAACGACCACTCCGGCGGCCAAGCCCGAGCCGCCGAAGCCGGCGCCGAAGCCCGAAACCCCGAAGCCCGAGCCGAAGCCGGAGGCCACCGCCAGCAAGCCGGCAACGGCCCCGGCCACGCCGGCAGCACCGGCCGCCAGCGGCGTCGGCTTTGCCGTGCAGCTGGGCGCGTTCGGCCAGGCCAACGATGCCAACGCCCTGCGCGACAAGGTCCGCGCCGCCGGCTTCAGTGCTTTTGTCGAGCAGGTGCGCACCGAAAAGGGCACCCTGCATCGCGTCCGCGTCGGGCCGGTGGCCAACCGTGGCGATGCCGAGCAGCTGAAGGCGCAGGTTGCCGCCAAGGTCGGCGTGGCCGGCATGGTCCGACCGCACCCATGACCCACGCGCAGCCTCGTTGCCAGCGCCGCCGAAGGAGCGGGGCGCCATGATCGACGTGGTGCTGCTGATCGTGATCGCCGCCTCCACCCTGCTGGGGATGCTGCGCGGCTTCGTGGGAATCGTCATCGGCACCCTGTCGTGGCTGCTGGCCGCGTGGGCGGCCTTCGCCTTCGGCAATGACGCCGCCCATTGGTGGGCCGCCCCGGCGGCCCCCGGTGGCGAACACTTCGTCGGTGGCTACCTGGGGGTCGGCATCGGCGTGATGATCGTGGTTGCGGTGATCGGCATGGTCATCAAGGCTCTGGTCCACCGCAGCATGCTGACCAGCCTGGACCGCCTGCTGGGCGGGGTGCTGGGCGCCGTGCGGGGCGGCCTGATCGCCGCGATCCTGCTGCTGCTGGGCAGTTTCACCCCGTTGACTGCCGAGCCCTCCTGGCAGCGCTCGGCGGTGCGCCCGCTGCTGAACCCCACCGTTGCGTGGATGAACAGCAAGCTGCCGCACTGGGAGGTTCCCGGGGCCGATCTGCTGCCCAAGGCCTTGCCGACCGACGCGCTGTCCCCATCTGCATTGATGGAGTTGGGCAAGAACGCAGGCGCCGGGTTGGGAAAGCCGGGCGCGGCAGGCGATAATGGCATCCTCAACCAGGTAGTGGCAGGCAGCGGATGGCTGCGGCCTGCGAAAGCGGAACAGGGCGATTCCTACGATCCGGCCGAAGTGCGTCCGGACGCCCCAGCACTGCCGGACAGTATCGAGCCGGGCGATCCGGCCAATGTCGACCGCAGGCGCGGCGACCACCGCGGCCAGGTACGGCCACCTTCCTTGTAACTGGGCACAGCCCAGCGGAGACCTCGCACCATGTGTGGCATCGTCGGAATCGTCGGCAACCAGAACGTCGCCGGGCAGTTGTATGACGGCTTGACCGTCCTCCAGCACCGTGGCCAGGACGCGGCGGGCATCGCCACCGCCAATGGCAGCCGCCTGCGCGTGCAGAAGGCCACCGGCCTGGTCCGCGATGTGTTCGATGCCCGCACCATGTCCACCCTGGAAGGCAGCGTCGGCATCGCCCACGTGCGTTACCCGACCGCCGGTTCGGAAGGCATGGACGAGGCGCAGCCGTTCTACGTCAATTCGCCGTACGGCATCGCGCTGGCCCACAACGGCAACCTGATCAATACCGAGGCGCTGCGCCAGCAGGTGTTCGAACAGGACCGCCGCAACGTCAACACCGATTCGGACAGCGAAGTGCTGCTGAACGTGTTCGCCTACGAACTGGAACAGCAGCGCCAGCTCAGCCCGGAAGCGGCGATCCGCGCGGTGGCTGGCGTGCACCGCCGCTGCAAGGGTGGCTATGCAGTGGTCAGCGTGGTGCTGGGCCTGGGCCTGGTCGCCTTCCGCGACCCGCATGGCATCCGTCCGCTGGTGCTGGGCAAGCGCAGCCATGCCGAGGGCGACGAGTACATCGTGGCGTCCGAGTCGGCCGCGCTGGACGTGCTGGGCTTCCAGCGCGTGCGCGATGTGCAGCCGGGCGAAGCGCTGGTGATCACCGCGCGCGGCGAGCTGTTCTCGGAGATCTGCGCCGAGCCGGCCGAGCACACCCCGTGCATCTTCGAATACGTGTATTTCGCACGCCCGGATTCGATGATCGACAACGTGTCGGTGCACAAGGCGCGCATGCGCATGGGCATCAAGCTGGGCGAGAAGATCCTGCGCCTGCGCCCGGACCACGACATCGACACCATCATCCCGATCCCGGATACCTCGCGCGACGCTGCGCTTGAGATCTCCAACGTGCTCGGCGTGAAATACCGCGAAGGCTTCATCAAGAACCGCTACATCGGCCGTACCTTCATCATGCCGGGGCAGGGCGAACGCGTGAAGTCGGTGCGTCGCAAGCTCAACCCGATCCACCTGGAGTTCCGCAACCGCGTGGTGCTGCTGGTGGACGATTCGATCGTGCGTGGCACCACCAGCCAGCAGATCGTGCAGATGGCCCGTGACGCGGGCGCGCGCAAGGTCTACCTGGCCAGCGCCGCGCCGCCGGTGCGCTACCCGAACATCTACGGCATCGACATGCCGGCGGCCGAGGAACTGGTCGCGCACAACCGCACCGTGGAAGAGATCGAAGCCCACCTGGGCTGCGACTGGCTGATCTACCAGGACCTGGAAGACATGGAAGCGGCAGTGAGCGAGGGCAATCCGGCGCTGCGCAACTTCGATTCGTCCTGCTTCAACGGCCACTACCCGACCGGCATTGAGCCGGGCTACTTCGAGCGCATCCAGCAGCTGCGGTCGGACGACGCCAAGCACAAGCGCCGCGCCTGAGGACCAGGCGTGGTTGACGTGCCCGACGTTGCTGGCGACCTGCTGCGCGCAGCGCAGCAGTGCCTGGCCGAAGCCGACCCGCTGCGCAAGGTTGCGTTGACCCAGGCCTACGCCGCTGCGTTCCGTGCCGGCCGCCTGAAGGTGGCTGCCGACGCGCTACCGCCAGAGCCGATCCGCATGCCGGGCCGGCCGGCGCAGCTGGTGCTGGTGCACCCGCGCGAAGTGCCGCGGCGCGGACTGGGCGGTGTGGAAGGACGGGCTGCTTTCATCCACGCCATCGCGCATATCGAACTCAACGCGATCGACCTGGCCTGGGACGCGGTGTACCGCTTCCGCGGCCTGCCGCCGGCGTTCCATGCCGACTGGGTCAGCTGTGCCGACGACGAATCGCGGCACTTCATGCTGCTGCGGGAGCGCCTGCAGGTGCATGGCCACGACTACGCCGACTTCCCCGCGCACAACGGCCTGTGGGAAATGTGCGAAAAGACCGCGCACGATGGCCTGGCACGCATGGCGCTGGTGCCGCGCGTGCTGGAAGCGCGCGGCCTGGACGTGACGCCCGGCATGATCGAGAAACTGCGCAATGTCGGTGATGGCGAGACCGCCGATGTGCTGGAAGTGATCCTGCGCGAGGAAGTGGCACATGTGGCTGCCGGTTCGCGCTGGTACCGCTGGTACTGCGACCGCGCCGGCGTCGAACCGCGTGCACGTTTCAAGGAACTGCTGGTGGAGTACGCCGGCGGCTACCTGCACGGACCGTTCAACATGGAAGCGCGCCTGCTGGCCGGTTTCGACGCGGATGAGCTCGCCAACCTGGTCGAACAGGCCGGTTGAAGAAAAGGGGACGGAGGGGATTAAGTCGTTTGTGGCACAAACGACTTAATCCCCTCCGTCCCCTTTTTTCAGGCGTTCGGCAATACCACGCGCTTGCCATCCACCGTCGGCCGGTTGATGTAGAACAGGCCGGGACCCGGCCGGTAGGGTAGTTCGCTGACGCCGGCATCGGCGGCGTAGGTCAGTGCGGTGTCGCCCAGTGCATCGAAGTTCCAGTGCGCCGACTGCATCAGGTAACGCCGGCGCAGCAGCGCCTCCTGTGTCTGCGTCAGCGGCTGTCCGGCCACCAGGCGCCGTGCGATCGGCTGCAGGGCGGACGGCAGCTCCCAGCCAGGAACCTCGGCGGCATTGGCGGTCCATTGCACGCCGGCGTCGATGGCCTGCTGCTGCATCACCTGCAGTGCGATCAGCTGGTAACGCCAGTCGATGCGCCGACGCAGCACCACCGCGGCGGTCACATACAGCACCGGTGACAACAGCACGCTGCGGCTGCCGGCGCGACGCTGCTGCTGCCACTGGTGCCAGACATCCACCCAGACCTCCTTCTCACCCACGCCCAGCTGCTGGCGCCAGCGTTCGGCATCGGCCTGCGTTTCAGCGTAGACCGTGGTGGCCCGCAGCAACGCCAGTGGAGGGACCTGGTAGTCGGCAACCGCGGGGCGGCGCAACTGTTGCCGGCGCGGGCGGCTGAGCAGCTTGGGACCTTCTTCCAGCTGGTTGTAGCCACCGCCGATATTGGCGTGTACGCCGGGTAGGGCGATCTCGGCAAACGGCGGTGCCACGCTGGTCAACGGATAGTGCTGGCGATGTTCATCGCATGCAGTGAGCTGCACGACGCGACCGGCGATGCCGCTGTGCAGGGCCAGCTGCGGCCGCTCATCGGCGCGGCCGCCATTGACTGCGACAACGGTGTCGAACAGCCCGATGAAGCGCAGCACCGGCGTGGCCGGGGCGAAGTTCGCAGTGCAGGACAGGCCGGCGGCCTGCAGCAGCTGGCGCCAGCGCACGCTGTCCCAGCCCTGCAGTTGGTTGGCGATGTCACGTGCGGCAGCAGCACCGCGTGAATAACCGAACAGGTCCAGCTGCACGCCATGCAGCGGTCGCTGCCAGCGTGCGGATAGTCCCGACAGTGCGGCCGGAAGCAGCACCTGCAGCGCGCGCTGCACTTTCGCGCGAACGCCACTGGCACCGATGCCGAAGGCCAGCCCGATCAGATCGTCGTCGGCATCATCGCGGGTACCCACGCCTTCGACATAGATCGACAGCGAGGGAGCGGCCATCGCATCACGGCGGCTGTCCGGATACAGCTGCTGCAGGCGCGCGATGTTGGTCAGGCCGTTGTCGTAGCTGCTGGTCAGCCGGCTCTGGTAGGTCGAATCATCGTCCGCGCGCAGCTGCGCCGGTCGAGGCTGCGGAACCTGCGGACGGCCGCGCGCCAGGTTGTGTGCGTTGTTGCGGGTGCCGTCGAAGAACAGGCCGATCCGCAGCAAGCCGACATCTTCGTCCGTGTCCTTCGCTGGTGCCATGTGCATTCCCCGTCGTGGCCGCGTCACGGTAGCGCGAAAGCGGTGTATTGGCGAAGTGTAGTGACGCTTTTGACCTTACTTAACGCAGATGCGGTCGATCACAGTTCCTGATTTTCATTTCCATCTTCTATTGAATTCACACGACCCGCGCAGGCCATATGGCCAAACCCGGCAAACCCGGGCGTGCTGCATCAACGCTGTTCACATCATTCAAGGAGCGACGCAATGTTGTCCAGATCGATTGGCAAAGCGGCAGGTGGCCTGGTGTTGGGTTTGTCGGTGGCGGCAGCCGCGCACGCGGCACCGTTGTTCGAACCGGTGACGGTCATCAGCCGGGCATCGGCCAACAGCGAGCCTGCACTCGGCAAGCTGCTGGCCACCCCGTCCACGGCGACGGTGCAGGAAGTGCGTGTCGACGCGGCGGCTACGGCGCAGCCGCAGCTGGAATTCGAGCTGCTCGGCAAACGGGTGCAGGCGGTGCGCAGCAAGGTCGAGGCGCTGCCCGATGGTGGCAGCATCTGGTACGGCCAGTTCCGTTCGCCGTCCGACCGGTTGACCGCCGCCACCTCCAGCGGCCAGGACGATCCGGGCAATTCGTTGATCCTGGTACGTTCGGGCGACACCATCACCGGTTCGATCCGCAAGGACGGCAAGCTTTATCGCCTGCGTCCACTGGGTAACCGCCACGTGCTGGTCGAAGTCGACGAATCGAGGATGCCAGCCGATCATCCGGCTGACTACAACCAGCTGCCGAAGATCCCGATGGCCGACAACGACCACATCGGCATCGCGCAGGCCTCGTCGGGAACGCCGGCGACCATCCGCGTGCTGGTGGTGGCGACCAATGCGGCGGTCACTGCCTATGGCGGCAACATGCAGTCGCTGGTGCAGCTGGCGGTGGCCGAGTCCAACCAGGGTTACGTCAACAGCAACGTCGGCCTGACGCTGCAACTGGCCGGTTACGAGACCACCAACTACAGCGAGTCCGGTAACTTCACCACCGACCTGTCACGTTTCCGTGGTACCAGCGACGGCTACATGGACAGCATCCACACCAGCCGCAACACCACCGCGGCCGACGTCGGCGTGCTGCTCATCAACAACAGTGCCTACTGCGGCCTGGCCTCGGGCATCGGCTCGACCGCGTCGACCGCTTTCGCGGCGGTGTACTGGGATTGCGCGACCGGCTACTACTCGTTCGCGCACGAGATCGGCCACCTGCAGAGCGCGCGGCATGATATCGCGACCGACTCGAGCACCTCGCCGTACGCCTATGGCCATGGCTATCGCTATGAACCGTCCACCGGCACCGGCTGGCGCACGATCATGGCCTACAACTGCACCCGCAGCTGCCCGCGCCTGAACTACTGGTCGAACCCGAACATCAGCTACAACGGCATCCCGATGGGCAATGCCAGTACCGCCGACAACCAGCGCGTGCTGGTCAATACCAAGGCCACCATCGCGGCCTTCCGCTGAGGCCAGGCGCCGACCAGGGGCGGCGTCTACCCGGGCACGTGCACCTGCCCGGGTAGATGCCAACCTTGGTTGGCACCCTCGGACCCATCATTCGCGCGCGAGCGTATCCAGCGACCAGCCGCCGGCATCCACGCGCAGCACCGAACCCTGCTCGTACCAGTCGCCCAGCACGATGCGGGTGCAGGCACGGCCACCGGCCTGCAGCGAATGGATCGCCGGGCGGTGGGTGTGGCCATGGATCATGGTGTTCACGCCGTGGCGCGCGAACGTGGCATCGACTTCGGACGGCGCCACGTCGGTGACGGTCTCGAACTGCGCGCGATCACCCTGTTTCATTTCCGACTGGCGGGCCTGGCTGGCTTCGCGCGCCTTCTGCGCGAACGCGATACGCGCTGCCAGCGGCTGTGACAGGAACTGTGCCTGGAACACCGGGTCACGCGTCTGTGCACGGAACTGCTGGTAGGGAATGTCATCGGTGCACAGCAGGTCACCGTGCTGCAGCAGCACCGGGCGACCGTAGAGGTCGATCATGCACGGGTCGGGCAGGATGCGCAGGCCGGCACGGCGCGCGTAGTCCTCGCCAAGCAGGAAGTCACGGTTGCCGCGGATGAAGTACACCGGCACGCCGCTGTCGGACAGCACCTTCAGTGCATCGGCCACTGCGTCGGCGGCGGGCGAGGGAGTGTCGTCACCGATCCAGGCTTCGAACAGGTCGCCGAGGATGTACAGCGCATCGGCGCCGGGCGCCTGCTCGCGCAGGAAGCGCAGGAACAGGTCGGTGATCTCCGGACGGCTGGGGTCCAGGTGCAGGTCGGAAATGAACAACGTGGTCATGCGGGCATTCTAGGGCATCAACGATGACGGTAGCGCCGCCGGCATCGTGGGGATCAGATCCCTCCCCGAAGGAAAACGGATCTGACCCCGGGGGCTACACCGGCAACGGTAACCAGGCCAGGCTGGCCGAGGCCAGCCCGATGGCGATGCCGGTGGCGGCCAGCACATCGGACGGGTAGTGCAGGCCGAGTACCACCCGCGACAGCGCCACGCCCGCGGTGAACGGCACCAGCAGTGGCGCCAGCCACGGGTAATAGGCCAGCGCCACGATGGTGAACGACACCGCGTGCAGGGTATGCCCGGAGGGGAAGCTGAACTCGTCCAGCGGTGCCACCCAGGCACGGATGCGCAGGTCGGCGGCATACGGGCGCGGGCGCCGGGTCCAGCGCTTGAGGCCCTTGTACAGCAACAGCGCGGCCAGGCCGGTAGCGGCCATGTGCACCGATGCGCGCAGGCCGTCGAAGCCATCAAGCAGCACCAGGGCGCCCATCAGCACATACCAGAACACGCCATCACCGAGCCGGCTGATGACCGCGAACAGGCGGCGCACACGGCGGCGGCGGCAGTAGTGGTTGGCCCGCCGGCACAGGCGCGCTTCGCGGTCGGCCAGCAGTTCAAGCCGCGTTGTGCGCATGGCCGGTCCTCCGCGACTGGGCCAGTTCGGCCAGCAGGGCGTCGAATTCCGCCACCACCTGCTGCGGATGCAGGCGCTTCATGGCGCGTGCGGCGTTGCTGCCCAGCACGTGGCGCTGCGCGTCATCCGCGGCCAGTTGCACGGCCGCGTCGATGAACTGCTCGTCGTTGTCCACTGCGGCGCCATTCTCGCCATTGCGCAGGTACTCGCGCGCAGCGCCGTAGTCGAAGGCCACCGTTGCCACGCCGCTGGCCATGCTTTCAAGGGTCACGTTGCCGAAGGTCTCGCTGCGGCTGGGGAACAGGAACAGATCGCCGCTGGCAAAATGACGTGCAAGCGCATCGCCACGCTGGACGCCGCAGAAGATGAAGTCGGGATTTTCATGCGCCAGCTTTTCGCGGGCCGGGCCATCGCCCACCCACACGAAGCGGGCCTTCGGACGGATCTGCTGCAACCGACGGAAGGCTTTCACCGCCAGGCCAAGGTTCTTTTCCGCGGCGATGCGGCCGACATAGATCGCGACCAGGCCATTGCCGTCCACGCCCCATTCCTCGCGCAGCGCCGGGTCGCGCCGGCCCGGATCGAACTGCTGGTTGTCGACCGCGCGTGCCAGCAGGCGCACGCGTTCGAAGCCCTGTTCACCGAGGAACTGCTGCAGTTCGCGGGTGGGCACCAGGGTTGCATCGGCCTGGTTGTGGAAGCGGCGCATCCAGCGCATCGCGGCGGCCTGCAGCCAGGCCACGCCGTAGTCGGGCAGGTACTCGTCGAAGCGGGTGTGGAAGCCACTGGCCACCGGGATGCCGAGGCGCCGTGCGGTGCGCACCGCCGACCAGCCCAGCGGGCCTTCGGTGGCGACATAGACGGCATCCGGGCGTTGCTGCTGCCAATGGCGACCGAGCCGGATCGGTGCCGGCATGCCGAAGCGCAGGCCGGGGTAGCGCGGCAGGGCGGCGCCGGGAACCAACAGGGTGCCCGGTGCGGAGTCCAGCGCTTCGTTGGCCTGGCGGGGCCGGATCAGGTCGATCTCATGGCCGGAATTGCGCAGTCCCTGCTCCAGCCCCTGTACGGTGAGGGCAACGCCGTTCACTTCCGGCGGATAGGTCTCGGTGACGATGGCATAGCGCATGGCGGGCCTCCGGGTTTCCGGCATGCTCGGGCCTGGCGATGTAGCCGATGTGACCGCTTTGCGACCGGCAGATGACGCGGCCGGAAGCGTACGCCACCACGGCCCCGAAGGGCCGTGGTGGGCACCGTGCGTGGTGCGTGGATCAGAAGCGCTGCTGGTACTTCATGTAGATGAAACGGCCGATGTCGAAGCCACCGTAGTAGGAGAAGTTGGCACTCGGCTGGCTGTACATGGCCGGGCCCTGGCGGCCGAACACGTTGTTGGCGCCGATTGAAACGGTGGCGTCCCACGGCAGGCTGTAGCGCGCCTGCACGTCATGGAAGGTGACCGATCCACGACGGTTGTAGTCGCGCGTACCGCTGAACCACGGCGCGCGCTGGTCGGGATGGGAACACTCGTTCGGATAATCCTCCGCACCCAGGCAGCGTTCCTTGACGGCGGAGAAGTAACGCAGGCCCCAGGTCAGGCCGAGGTTGCCATGCTCCCAGCCCAGCGACGCGTTGGAGCGCACGCGGAAGCCGATGCCGCCGTTGGTGGCAATGCCATTGCTGGGGATGGCCGGTACGCCGGCTTCGTTGGTGGTCTTCTCTTCGGCGTTGACCACATAGGTGGACTTCCAGTCAGCGCTCAACCTGCCCCAGCGGGTTTCGACCTTGTGGCCAATCTCCAGGTCGTAGCCTTCTGCCTGGCGGAAGCCGCTGTTGCGGTTGCCGAAGTTGAGTTTGTTGACGATGCCCAGCTCCGGGTCGCGGGTGAAGCTGCTGCAGCGCTCGGCAATACCCAGCTCGTAGCAGTCGCGAAGGATGTCGTTGGGATGGTCGGAGACGATGGTGTTGTCGATGCGGATCTTCCACCAGTCCAGTGCGATGTGAAGCCCTTCGGCGAACGTCGGGCTCCAGACCAGGCCCAGAGTGCGGCTGGTCGAAGTTTCCGGCTGCAGGTCGGGATTGGAGCCGTTGGTGAAGGGCAGGGGAGTCTGCCCACTGCTGCCGGTGATGGGTTCATTGCCCTGGCCGAGCTGGCGGTAGGTGTCGGCGTTGGCGATGTCGGCAGCACAGCGCGCGCGGACCTCGGCACTGCTTGCGGCTGCGCCATGGACCGTATCGCAGGGATCGCGGAAGCCGGTGGTGAACGTCTCCGAGCCGCCGCCGTACAGGTTGGCGATGGTCGGCGCACGGAAGCCCTGTGCCCAGGTGCCGCGGACCAGCAGCTGATCGATCGGCTTCCAGGTGAAGCCGAACTTGCTGTTGAGGGTTCCGCCGAAGGTGGAGTAGTCCGAGTACCGCGTCGCCGCGCTGAGGGTCAGCTCCCGGGCACCGGCGAGGTCGCGCAGCACCGGCACGCTCAGTTCCAAGTAGGCCTCGTCGACGCGGTAGCCGCCACCGGTGGGGCCTGCCGCCAGGTTGGTGGTGGCACCGGTCTGCGCAAGCGCATCGGGGATGAAGCGGCCGTCCTCGCGGCGGCTCTCGGCCCCCACGGCGAAGCCCAGCTCACCGGCGGGCAGGCTGGCAAGGCTGCCGCTGAGGTTGGCGAACAGGTTGCGGGTGGTGGTGCGGCCGCGGGTGAGTTCTTCCGGGAACAGCCAATCCTGGAGCTCCGTGTTGCCGGTCAGGCCATAGGGATCGTCCTGGCCATACGGAACCAGCGGGTTCCAGGGTTTGCAGCCTGCGATCGGCGCATCCGGCGTTCCGCATTCGACCTTGCCGGTTGCCGGGTTGTAGAACGAAGGACCGGTGGCATCGGCCACGCGCTGCTTGTGCAGGTTGCCAGTGGCACGTTGGGTCAGCTCACTGCGGTTGTACTGGTAACCCGCTTCCCAGTCGAAGTCGCGACCGCCGAATTCGAAGTTGCCCTCGAGTGCCGCGACGGCCTGCCAAGTGGTCAGATCGCTGGTGCTGACGCGAGGAATCTCCCAGGTACGACGGTTCCAGTGCACATCGCTGGGCGTGTCGTAGCCGTGATGGCTGCCGAACGGATTGAACCAGCTGTCGGCCGACATCGGGGTGATGCCGGCTGGGCCGGACTGGAAGGGATAGCCGGCAATCTGGCGAGTGGTGGTGCGCCGGTTGTAGGCCAGCTGGGTGTTGAAACGGACCTGGTCGTTCAGCTCCACGCGCGCATCGACGAAGATCGAATCGCGCTTGATCGGCGTCTGCAGATGCATCTGCTCGTTGCTGTTGCTGACATCACCGGTGAACGGTGTGTTGTCGCTGAGGTGGAAGCTGTCCGGCCCACCTGGCTGGCTGCCACGGTCGAGCGAGTAGCTGCAGCCCCGGCTGTTGCTGCAGCCGGGGCCCTTGAAGCCGGTGATGCGACCCCACTGGCCGACCGTGGTCCAGCCGTCATCCGCGTGGCCGTCGGTATAGGTATAGGCACTGAAGCCGCGGTCCCTGGCCCAGACGCCCTTTTCTTCGACATGCTCGGCAGCAACGCTGATGGAAGCACGGTCATTGGACCAGCCGGCAACCACGTCGTACTGGGTACGGGCACCGTCGCCTTCACTGTATTGGCCGTGATAGACGTTGGCGGTTACACCCTGAACGTTGCGCCGGGTGATGATGTTCACCACGCCGGCCATCGCGTCGGACCCGTAGATGGCCGAGGCACCGTCCTTGAGCACTTCCATGCGTTCCACCGCAGCGGCAGGAATGCTGGAGATGTCCTGAAAACCCGAAGTGGTCATGCCCAGCCGCTTGCCGTTGACCAGCACCAGGGTGCGCTGGGCACCGAGGCCACGCATGTTCACGTAGCTGCCGCCGGCGGCTTCGCCGGCGCTCAACGGGCTGGCGCGGCTCAATGCCGGGCTGCCGGTCGCGGTCAGGTTCTGCAGGATGTCGGCAACGGAGTTGAAGCCCTGTCGCTCGATGTCGGCGCGGCTGACGGTCAGCACCGGCTGTGCGGTTTCCAGGTCGACCTGGCGGATGCGTGAGCCGGTGATTTCGATGCGGTCCAGCGTGGTGGCTTCCGGTGCCTGCTGCGCGAGCGCTGGAACGGCCAGGGTTGTGGTCGCCGTGATTGCAAGCGCACGACGGATCGCCAGCCCCAGTGCGGGAATACGGATGGTCATGGGTGTCTCTCTCTCAGTCTTCGAAGTCTTCGGTGCGCAGCCAAGCGGGCCGCGCCAACGCCACCGCAGGCGGTGGTTGTTCGAACCTAGTGAAGGAGGAGAGGGAGAGGTATGGGGAAAGGACGAAATCGCCATGGAGCGGCATGACGCTTCCGCACAAACCGGAAGTGAATCAATCGATTGATCTGATCGACGGCGGAGCGATGGACGATGCACCCTCGCCCCGACTCTGGACCGAAAGCGTCATGGCATTTGTTGGCAGCGACAGCCTGCGCGGAAACAGAAAAGACCACGGCTCCGAAGGGCCCTGGTCGTAGAGCTTCAACAGTTTGTCGAACACGCGCGGAACAGGCCTTTGGCGACGCGTCATGACGTGCCGCCCTGGCCGTAGGGATCAGGCCACGAACGGCCGGAACTGGATGCCCAGCCCGGCGATGCCGTCGGTCTCGCCGATCAGGTCGGCGCGGAGCAGCGGGCGCGCATCGATGAAGGCCTGCGGCACGATCAGCGACAGGCGATTGTCGTCCGCGGTCAATTCCAATGCCGGCAGCGGATCGTCCTCGTGTGCGCGGTTGAGCAGTACCGCCAGGCGCAGCAGGGCGGCCAACCGGCGTGCGGTCAGCAGCAGGCGCTCGGGCAGGGCGTCGAACGCGGTCTTGGTCACGCTGCGGCGATGGCTGCGTACCAGTGCGGCCAGCATCTGCTGCTCCTGCCGCGAGAAGCCGGCGATGTCCGAGTGTTCCAGCACGTAGCTGCCATGCACGTGGTAGCCGCTGTGGGCAATCATCAGGCCCAGCTCGTGCAGGCGCGCGGCCCAGCCGAGCATGCGTGCGTCGTCGGCATCGAGTTTCCAGCGCTCCTGCACCTGCTCCAGCAGCGACAGCGCGGTGTCCTGCACGCGGTCGGCCTGTACCGTGTCGATGCCGTAGCGCTGGCTGAGCGCGGCCACCGATTCGTCGCGCAGGTCGTTCTCACCGGCACGGCCGACGATGTCGTACAGGATGCCTTCGCGCATCGCCGCCTTGCTGACCAGCAGCTTCTGCAGGCCCAGGGCCTGGAAGGCGGCCTCCAGCACCAGGATGCCGCCGGCGATGATCGGGCGGCGGTCGCTGGACAGGCCCGGCAACTGGATGTCGTCGATCTTCTTGGCCTTCAGCAGCTCGTCGCGCAGCTGGGGCAGGGCCTCGGCGGTGATCGCGCCCTTGCTCAGCTTCATCGTCGCGCAGATCTCGCTGATTGCCTTGTGCGTGCCCGAAGATCCGAGCGCTTCCTGCCAGCCCAGTGCGCGGTACTTGCTGGCAAAGGGCTGGAACTCGCGGCCGATCTCGGCCAGCGCGTCCTTCCAGCGCTTCTTGCTCAGCTTGCCGCCGGGGAAGAAGCGGCGGGTGCTGGCGATGCAGCCGGCCTGCAGGCTTTCACGCTCCAGGGTCTGCATGCCCATGCCGATGATGAATTCGGTGGAGCCGCCGCCGATGTCGATGACCAGCCGGCGCTGGCCAGGCTTGGGCGGTTGCGCGTGGGCCACGCCGAGGTAGATCAGGCGCGCTTCTTCGCGGCCACTGACCACTTCGATGGCATGCCCCAGCGCGGTTTCGGCCGGGACCAGGAACGACTGCGGCGAGCGCAGCTGGCGTACGGTGTTGGTGGCCAGCGCGCGTACCCGGTGCGGCGGCACATTGCGGATGCGCTGGCCGAAGCGGGCCAGGCATTCCAGCGCGCGCTGCCGTGCGGCGGAAGAGAGCCCACCTTTGCCATCCAGGCCATCGGCCATGCGCACGGTCTCGCGCAGCCGGTCGATCACCCGCAGTTGGCCGAGTGTGTAGCGCGCGATGACCATGTGGAAACTATTGGAGCCAAGGTCGATGGCGGCCAGCAGGTCGCCATCCTGCAATGCGGGCGGAGTCGTAGTGGTATGCGGCATGGGCGAATGTTAGCCGAAGGGGCGGTGTGCTCGTCACCGCGCGGCCTTCACATTTTGGAAGAGGGGAGTGCGGCAGGGCTGCGCCCTACACCCGCCGAATCAACGGCAACAGCAAAAGCGAGCTATCCGTGGGTTGGCGGACCCACCCCGCCTTTGACAGATTTCTGCGATCTGATGGTGGGTGCCGACCGTTGGTCGGCACTGATCCTATCCCGCCCCAAATCGGTGCCTACTGCTCTTGGTAGGTGTCGACCTTGGTCGACACACCGGGTCAGAGCCCCTGCATCAATGCCATCTGAGCAGAATGCGGGGCTTCGTCGTGCGCCGGGGCACGCTTGTGGTAGATACCGTCGGCATCCAGTTCCCAGGCGTTGAGGTTGTCGTCCAGGTAGTTCTGCAGCACCTCGCGGTAGACCCGCTTGGCCAGCTCCGGGTCGAGGATCGGGAAGCAGGTCTCGACCCGGCGCAGCAGGTTGCGCTCCAGCCAGTCGGCGCTGGCGCAGTACATCTCCGGTGCGCCGTCGTTGCCGAACCAGTAGACGCGGCTGTGCTCCAGGAAGCGGCCGACGATCGAGCGCACGCGGATGTTGTCCGAGATGCCCGGCACACCCGGGCGCAGGGTGCAGGCGCCGCGGATGATCAGGTCGATCTGCACGCCGGCCTGCGAGGCGGCGTACAGCGCGCGCACCACCTGCGGTTCGTTCAACGCGTTCATCTTGGCGATGATCCGCGCGGGACGGCCGGCGGCGGCGATGCGCGTTTCGCGCTCGATGCGGCCGAGGATGCCGGTGTGCAGGGTGAAGGGCGACTGCAGCAGGCGCTTGAGCTTCATCTTCGAGGCCAGCCCGGACAGCTGCTGGAACAGCAGGTGCACGTCGTTGCCGATGTCCGCATCGGCGGTGATCAGGCTGATGTCGGTGTACGCGCGGGCGGTGCCGCTGTGGTAGTTGCCTGTGCCCAGGTGTACATAGCGGCGCAGCTTGCGGCCCTCGCGTCGCACGATCAGCAGCATCTTGGCGTGGGTCTTGTAGCCGACCACACCGTACACCACCTGTACGCCGGCTTCCTGCAGGCGATCGGCCAGGCCCAGGTTTGCCTCTTCGTCGAAGCGTGCGCGCAGTTCAACGACCACGGTCACGTCCTTGCCGTTGCGCGCAGCCTGGATCAGCGCATCGACAATCAGCGAATCCTTGCCGGTGCGGTACAGGGTCTGCTTGATCGCCAGCACGTTGGGGTCGATCGCCGCCTGCCGGATCAGGTCCAGCACCGCGGTGAAAGCATCGAACGGGTGGTGCAGCAGCAGATCCTGGCGCGCCGCGGTTTCGAAGATGCCGTCGCTGTCGCGCAGCGTGCGCGGGGTCATTGGCGGGTACTTCAGGTCCGGCTGTGCGATCAGGTCGTACAACTGGATGATGCGGTTGAGGTTGACCGGGCCGTCGATGCGGTACACCGCGTTCTCGGTCAGGCCGAAGTTCTGCAGCAGGGTGCGCACGATCTCGCGCGGCATGTCCTGCGCGATTTCCAGCCGCACCGCCGGCCGGTAGCCGCGATCGACCAGTTCGTCGCGCAGTGCCAGCGCCAGGTTCTCCACCTCCTCCTCGTCCACCACCAGCTCGGAGTTGCGGGTGACGCGGAACTGGTAGGCCCCCTGGACTTCCATGCCCGGGAACAGCTCATCGACGAAGGTGGACAGCACCGAGGACAGGAACACGAAATTCTGCGACCCGCCGAGCTTCTCCGGCAGCTGGATGATGCGCGGCAGCGAGCGCGGCGCACGCACGATGGCCAGATGGCCGGCGCGGCCGAATGCGTCGGTGCCCTTCAGCACCACCACGATGTTCAGCGACTTGTTGAGGATCTTCGGGAACGGGTGCACCGGGTCCAGGCCCAGCGGCGACAGCACCGGCATGATCTCGTTGCGGAAATAGGCGCGCAGCCAGCGCCTCTGCCGATCGGTCCAGGAGTGGCGGCCGAGCACGCCGATGCCGGCCTCCATCAGCGCCGGGCGCAGCGTCTCGTTCCAGCAGCGGTACTGCTGGTCGACCAGTTGTGCCGCGCGGTCGTGGATGGCGTTGAGGATGGCCTGCGGGCTCATCCCGTCCGGTGCCGGTGGCAGGCCGAATTCCTGCGCGTGGCGGACGGCGGCGGCGCGGATCTCGAAGAACTCGTCCAGGTTGGTGCAGGAGATGCACATGAAGCGCAGGCGCTCCAGCAGCGGCACCTGCGGATCCATCGCCTGCGCCAGCACGCGGAAGTTGAAATCCAGCTGCGACAGCTCGCGGTTGATGTAGAGCGCCGGGTCGCGCAACGGATCGTTGTCCGGGCTCACGGGGAGGGGGAGGGATCCGAGGCTGCTCATGGCGTCATTCTTCGATGGAAGTCAGGGGGGCGGACTCGCGCGGGCGCACGTGGTCGGCATCGAAATGGCAGGAGAACACCGAGCCCTTGCCGACCTCGCTTTCAATCTCCAGCCGCGCGTGGTGCAGGCCGAGGATGTGCTTGACGATGGACAGGCCCAGGCCGGTACCGCCGCTTTCGCGGGAGCGGCTGCTGGAGACACGGTAGAAACGTTCGGTCAGGCGTGGCAGGTGGGAAGCCGGGATGCCGTAACCGGAATCGCGCACCGCCAGCACCGCGCCCTCGCCTTCGCGACGGAACTCCACGGCGATGCGGCCACCGGCCGGCGTATAGCGCACCGCATTGGTGACCAGGTTGGAGAAGGCGCTATGCAGCTCCTTGGTGGAACCCTGCAGGTCGACGCCGGCCAGATCGTCGATGCTGATCTGGTGGCGGCCCTGGCTGTGCGCTTCGGCCTCGCGGCGTAGTGTGGCCAGCATCGGCTGCATGGCGACGGTCTCTTCCTCGCTGTGCTCCTGCGATTCCAGCCGCGACAGGGTCAGCAGGTCTTCCACCAGCTGGGCCATGCGCTGGCTCTGCTTGCGCATTTCTTCCAGCATCGGACCGGTGCCCGGGAAATCCTCCGGGTCCATCATGTCCAGGTAACCGTGGACCACGGTGAGCGGCGTGCGCAGTTCGTGTGAAACGTTGGCGACGAAGTCGCGGCGCACCTGTTCCAGGCGCAGCAGCTTGCTGACGTCGCGGGCGATCAGCAGCCAGTAGTCTGAAGAATACGGAATCAGTCGCAGGTTCAGGCGGATCGCAGGATCGACCGGTGAGGGCACGTCCAGGATCGGCTCGGCGTTGCGGCCGCCGGCCAGCCAGTGCGCCAGCGGCATCGGCTGCAGGCGTTCGACCAGCGCCTCGCCGAGGTCGCCCGGATGATGCAGGCCAAGCAGGGCGGTGGCCGCTTCGTTGAACCACTGCACGCGCTGGCTGTTGCGGTCCAGCACCACCACGGCATCGGGCAGCGCGGCGGCAGCGGCGCGGTAGCTGCGCAGCATGTCGAGCAGGCGGCGCTTGCGAACGCGCATTTCCACCTGGTTGCGGTACAGCAGGCGGTCCAGCTCGTTCCAGACGCCGGTGCCTTCCTCGGCGGTATCCCAGCGCTGGCGCGCGGTCAGCCGGCGCAGCACGCTGCGCAGCCGCCAGTAATGCCAGGCCAGGGTGGCCAGCGCGCCCAGTGCGATGCACAGCCACAGGTGACCCGTGAACCACCCCACCAGTCCGGAGAACAGCAGTACCGCGGCAACGGTGGCCAGGGTCTTCAACCAGGCAGAGCGGATGTGGCGGGGCATTGCGATCTCGTCGTTGAAGTGCGGCGGTTCACTGGGGTGAACCGAGGGTTATAGCAGAGTTGCCGGCGCCGGCACCCGCGGGTGCGCGGCGTCGGCACGACGAGACTCAGGTCGCGGTGGAGAAGCGGTAGCCGGCGCCGCGCACGGTCTGCACCATGTTCTCGGCGTTGAACGGTTCCAGCGTCTTGCGCAGGCGGCGGATGTGCACGTCGATGGTGCGCTCCTCCACGTACACGCTGCCGCCCCACACATGGTCCAGCAGCTGGGCGCGGGTGTAGACGCGCTCGGGGTGGGTCATGAAGAAGTGCAGCAGGCGGTACTCGGTCGGGCCGATCGGCACCGGCTGGTCGTTGGCGAACACGCGATGGGCGGCGCCGTCGATGCGGATCGGGCCGACGGCCACGCTGCCGTCCTCGTCGTCTTCGCGGGCGCGGCGCATGACCGCACGGATGCGGGCCAGCAGTTCGCGCGCCGAGAACGGCTTGACCACATAGTCGTCGACGCCGGCTTCAAGGCCACCTACGCGGTCGTTCTCTTCACCGCGGGCGGTCAGCATGATGATCGGCACTTCGCGGGTCAGCGTTTCCTTGCGCCAGCGGCGGGCCAGGTCCAGGCCGCTGGTGCCGGGCAGCATCCAGTCCAGCAGGATCAGGTCGGGGACGCGATCGGCGATGGCGGTCTGGGCCTCACGGGCATCGCCGGCGTGGACCGGTTCGTAATCGCCCTTGCGCAGGGCGAAGGCGACCATTTCACGGATCGCGGGCTCGTCATCGACGATCAGGATGCGTTTCTGCACGAGGACACCGTAGGGCTCGGTTACTGGAGTGGTGCCAGTAGACTACGGTTTGATGACATGTTTGTGACTACCTGGTCGGAACCGGTCGGGATTGCCATCGACCGGTCATGCAACACTCAGCGGCGGTCCAGGTCCGGGTCCTGCACGCCCTGGCGGCGCAGCTCCAGCACGGTTGGGGTGATCGCCTCGATGCGCGCATCCACCCGCGCCCGGCCCACGTAGTCCAGCGCCGGGTTGCGCTTGAGGGCCTGCAGCTGCATCAACGATTGCTCCGGGCGGCCGCTGAGGAAGGCAGCCTCGGCATAGGCCTCGCTGGCGCGCACGCTGTCACCGGCCAGCTCGCTGGCGCGGGCGTATCGCTGCTGGAAGACCGGATCGTTACCACTTTGCGACAGCAGGGGCCGCAGCATGGCCTGCGCGCGCTGGCCCGCCTCGCGGGTGCCCTGTTCGTTCAGGATCTCGGCGTAGGTCAGGGCCACGGGCCGGCTGTTGGGGTGCTCGCGCAGCAGCTGCTCGAAACGGGTGTTGGCCTGCGCGCCCAGTCCGGCACGCGATTCGGCCTCGCCCAGGCCCAGTGCCAGCCACAGGTTGTCCGGGCGGGTCTGCAGCAGGCTGGCCAGGGTCTGCCGGGCCTGCGTGGCACCGCTGCGGCCGCCGCGCATGACCGCCAGCGCTTGGCCATAGCGCTGGGCGTCGTTGAGACCGTCCTTCTGCCGCTTGGCCATGTCCGCGTATTCGCGCTCCAGTTCGGCGGTGGAATCGGCGCTCAGCACGCGCAGGCGCTCGCGCGCCCACTCGAAGTCGCCACTGGCGCCACGGGCCAGCTGGCCGACCGGAACGCGCAGCACGCTGCTGGGAAGCAACGGGTTGTTTCCTCGCAGCAGGGGCTCGGCCAGGCCCGGATCGGCTGGATTCACCCGCTCCCTGCGCTCGCCGCTGGGGGTGCTGGTGGTCAGCAGCACCGTGTCCTTCTTCATCTGCTCGGCGCGGGCCTTGGCCTCGCTGATGCGGGTGATGTTGACCGGGTGGGTGCGCAGGAACTCGGGCACGCTGTAGCCGCCCTCGTTGCCGCGCATCGCCGCCGACATGCGCTCGAAGAAGCCGGCCATGGCATCCACGTCATAGCCGCTGCGAGACAGGGTACGGATGCCGAGGCGGTCGGCTTCCGATTCGTTGGAGCGGGTGTAGTTGATCTGCCGCTGCTGCATCAGGCCCATGCCGGAGCTGATCGCGGCCATCGTCGCGTTGCCGGAGGACGTGCTGTTGCTGGCCTGCGCGGCCACCACCGCCGCCAGCATGCCGAGCAGGATCGGTATCTGGTCGCGCTGGGCGCGTTCGACCCCGCGCAGCACGTGCTGCTGGGTGACATGGGCGATTTCGTGGGACAGCACTGCAGCCACCTCGTCCTCGCGCTCGGCGGTCAGCACCAGGCCGGCATTGACCCCGATATAGCCGCCCAGCGTGGCGAAGGCGTTGATCTGGCGGTCCTTCATCACGAAGAACGTGTAGGGCTGGCGCGGCTGGTCGCTGTTGGAGCCAAGCCGGGTGCCCATGGTCTGCAGCCAGTCGTTCACCAGCGGGTCGTCCAGCAGGTAGCCGTAGTTGCGCAGCTCGCGCAGCATCATCGCGCCGTACTCGGCCTGGCGCGCCGGGGTCAGCAGCTCGCCGGCCGAGGAGCCGATGTCGGGCAGCTTCTCCTGGGCCTGGGCCAGCGGCATGGCCAGGGCCAGGGTAACGGCGGTAGTCAGCAGCAGGGCTCGCAAGCGGAAGGTCCTCGGGCAGGGCGCGCCAAGCGTGGCAGGGCAGGGGGCAACCATTCGTTAACCCACAGTGTTGCGGCGGTGGCGTGGAATTTCCAGCGCACCGGTACCATATGTAGACCGTCGATCCATCGTGGAGTTTCCCGTGACAGCCCAGACCGCCGGCGGCGCCCCCGCCATCACCATCTATTCCACCGCCGTCTGCCCGTACTGCGTGGCCGCCAAGAACTTCCTGAAGAGCAAGGGCCAGCAGTGGACCGAGGTCCGCATCGACCTGGACCAGGCCGAGCGCGAGAAGATGATGGCACTGACCCGCCGCACCAGCGTGCCGCAGATCTTCGTCGGCGACGTCCACGTGGGCGGCTACGACGACATGATGGCCCTGCACCGTGAAGGCAAGCTCGAGCCGCTGCTGGCCGGGCAGGGCCAGGCATGAGCGCGGCCGACGACGGCAGCAAGGACCGCATCGCCGAATTCACCGACTTCCGCAAGCGCATGAACGAACGCATCCTGGGCGAACCGAACCAGGTGGTGCGGCGCTTCTTCGCACTGGACACGCAGACCTACCAGGCGGGCGCGCTGGACGTGAAGACCAAGGAACTGCTGGGGCTGGTGGCCTCGATGGTGCTGCGCTGCGACGACTGCATCAGCTACCACGTGGCCCAGTGCAAGGACGCGGGGGTGACCCGTGAAGAGTTCTTCGAGACCTTCTCGGTCGGCCTGGTGGTGGGCGGTTCCATCGTGATTCCGCACCTGCGCCGCGCGGTCGACTTCCTCGACCAGCTTGAAGGCGGCGCCAGCGCTCCGGCAGCGCACGAGCACTGAGGGTAGTGCCGGCCGCTGGCCGGCATCGCCTGAACTCGACCTGGCCGAGGTTGCCGGCCAGCGGCCGGCACTACCGGGCCCGCGAGGGGGCCTGTCCCGCGATCCAACAGCCCAGGAGCCCCTTCTTGTTGAAGGGGCGCGCCGACAGGCGGGGGTAGAGGAAGAATGCGCGGGCAATTATGCCTTTGCCGGGGTCAGGACCATGGTCTACTTGGGTAGCCGGCCCCGGCTAAGGCATAATTGCCGGTGAAACTTCCTTTGCGCCGGCGTTTCCGGGCACGTCCGGACGGCGTTTTTCCCCCTGTTCGGAACATCGATCAATGACGCAGAAAATTACGGTCATCCGCGGCGACGGCATTGGCCCGGAAATCATGGACGCCACCCTGTTCGTGCTCGACCAGCTCAAGACTGGGCTGGAGTACGAAGACGCCGACGCCGGCCTGGTGGCCCTGGAAAAGCACGGCGACCTGATGCCGGCGGTGACCCTGGAATCGATCGCGCGCAACAAGGTCGCGCTGAAGAGCCCGCTGACCACCCCGGTCGGTGGTGGCTTCACCTCGATCAACGTCAGCCTGCGCCGCCATTTCGACCTGTACGCCAACGTGCGTCCGGCCCACACCTTCCCGAACACCAAGTCGCGTTTCGACAACGTCGACCTGATCACCGTTCGTGAGAACACCGAGGGTGCCTACCTGGCCGAAGGCCAGGAAGTGTCGGCCGACGGCGAGACCGCCTTCTCCGGCACCCGCATCACCCGCAAGGGCTCCGAGCGCATCGTGCGCTACGCCTTCGAGCTGGCCAAGAGCACCGGCCGCAAGAAGGTCACCGCTGTGCACAAGGCCAACATCATCAAGTCGACCTCGGGCCTGTTCCTGAACGTCGCCCGTGAAGTAGCCGCGCAGTACCCGGAGATCGAGTTCCAGGAAATGATCGTCGACAACTGCTGCATGCAGCTGGTGATGCGTCCGGAACAGTTCGACGTGATCGTTACGACCAACCTGTTCGGCGACATCATCTCCGACCTGTGCGCCGGTCTGGTGGGTGGCCTGGGCCTGGCCCCGGGTGCCAACATCGGCAAGGACGCGGCGATCTTCGAAGCCGTGCACGGCACCGCGCCGGACATCGCCGGCCAGGGCAAGGCCAATCCGTGCGCGCTGCTGCTGGCAGCCGCGCAGATGCTGGACCATATCGGCCAGCCGGAAAACGCCGAGCGCCTGCGCAAGGCCATCGTGGCCACCATGGAAGCCAAGGATTCGCTGACCGGCGACCTGGGCGGTACCGGCACCACCATGAGCTTTGCCCAGGCCATCGCCAGCCGCCTGTAAGCGGCCGGTCGACCTCGGTTGGATCCACAGCGGGGCGCCTTCGGGCGCCCCGTTGCGTTGTGGGCTGACTCGTAGATCCACGCCATGCGTGGATGGGGTGGCTTTGGTCCGCAGCCACCCATGGGGTGGCCCTACAGGGGGTTGTCTGTGCGTATCTCGCACAGATCATGTGCTGTTGCACGGCTGGTTCGTGCGCCATCCGCTCCGCATCCTGTGCCCACTTTCCACTGCACAGGAGTCGCTCCATGAATCTCACCGCCTTCGGCCTGGCCAGCCTGATCGGCATGGCCGCCACCGCCCCGGTCGCCGCTGCCGAACCGTCTCATCCCACCATCCGCCACATGGCCGGCGCGCCGGTCGCGACCTCGCTGGATGCGGCGAAGACCGCCGTGCTGGTGATCGACTTCCAGAACGAGTACTTCGATGCCAAGGCCGCGCCGGGCTTTGCCGGTGGCCGCATGGTCATTCCCGATGGCGTGGCCGCACTGCGCCAGGCCAAGCGGGTGGTCGCGTTCGCCGATGCCCACGGCATCCGCGTGATCCACGTGCAGCACGTGTTGCCGGCCGGTGCACCGCTGTTCGCGCAGGGCAGCGTCAATGCCGACTTCCATCGCGACCTGCAGCCGCGCAAGGGCGAGACGGTCGTGCAGAAGGACAACGTCAGTGTGTTCGCTGGCAACTCGGCCGCGGTACTCGACACGGTGCTGAAGGATGCCGGCATCGACACCCTGATCGTCACCGGCCTGCAGACCCATGCCTGTGTGGCCGGTGCCGCGCGCGACGCGGCGGCCGCACCCCGTGGTTACCGGGTGATCGTGTCGTCCGATGCCAGCGCCAGCCGTGACCTGGACCTGGCCGGTGGCCAGCGCATCGATCATCGCGCGCTGCACGATGCCTCGCTGGCGCAGATCGAAGACGCCTTCGGTGATGTCATGAGTACCGACGCGATCCTGGCGTTGCCGGTGCGCAAGGCCGGCGACGGCGCTTGATAAGCTGGCGGGGCCCGCATGCCGTGGGCCCCGCCACATGGAGCTGCCCGCCGATGGATCACTTCGCCGCCCTGCGTGCGCTGCGCGCCATCGTTGACGCGGGCAGTTTCACCGCGGCCGCTGAACGCCTGGGGACCACCCACTCGGCGATGTCACGGCAACTGCGCCAGCTGGAAGAGCATCTGCAGGTTCGCTTGCTCGATCGCAACAGCCGCCGGCTGTCATTGACCGAGGCCGGGCGCGACTACTACCGCGAGGCGGCAACGCTGCTGGATCGCCTGCAGGAGGCGGACGACCGTGCCCGCGCCGGGCAGGCGCAACCCAGTGGCAGCGTACGCATCAGCGTGCCGCAGGTGGTGGCCAGCCAGGAGTTGCCGCATTGGCTGCCGTCGTTCCTGCAGCGTTACCCGCACGTCTCGTTGGATCTGTCGGCCGATGATCAGCTGGTCGATGTCGTCGGTGGTGGCTTCGACCTGGCCCTGCGGATCGCGCATGCGTTGCCGGACAGCCAGCTGGTCGCACGTGAACTGGCCAGCTGCCCTCGCATCCTGGTGGCCGCGCCAGCCTACCTGGCGCGTCATGGCCTGCCGCGTCAGGCATCGGATCTCGCGCAGCACACGCTGCTGGGCTTCAGTCCCACACCGTCAATGCCGCCCTGGCAGCTGCAGGGGCCGCGTGGTGCCAGTGCGAGCGTCGAGGCCGGGCAACGCCTGCGGGTAGATGCGACGCCAGCGTTGTACGCCGCCGCGCTGGCTGGCATGGGCATCAGCCTGTTCACCGCACTGACGGTGCAGGAAGACCTACGCGCCGGTCGTTTGATCCGTGTGCTGCCGGCCTGGCACGCCGGACAGCGGCGCTACTTCGCGCTGTATCCGCATGCACGTGCGCTGGCGCCGAAAGTGCGCGCGCTGGTCGAGCACCTTGCGGCGCACTACGCTGCACAGGTGGGCGCGGCAGGGTAGTCGCGCGGTTGCAGCCGAGGTGGTGATGGAGTCGGTGTATCTGCTGGTCGCACTGGGCGCGATCGTCGCCGGATTCGTGCAGGGCCTGTCCGGCTTCGCCTTTGGCATGGTGGCGATGTCGTTCTGGGCATGGGGGCTGGAGCCGCGACTGGCGGCCACGCTGTCGGTGTTCGGCGCGCTGGTCGGCCAGCTGGTCGCGGTGTTCACCGTGCGCCGCGGATTCAACCTGCGCCTGCTGCTGCCGTTCGTGCTGGGCGGGTTGGCCGGCATTCCGCTGGGCGTGATGGTGCTGCCGCAGCTGGACATGGACTGGTTCAAGGCGCTTTTGGGCGGCTTCCTGGCGTTGTGGTGCCCGGTGATGCTGATGGCGCGCTCGTTGCCTCCGGTCCGCGTCGGCGGCCGTATCGGTGATGCGATTGCTGGCATGGCCGGTGGCGTGCTCAGCGGCATCGGCGGCTTCGCCGGGCCGGTGCCGACGTTGTGGAGCACGCTGCGCGGCTTCGGCAAGGACGAGCAGCGCGCGGTCATCCAGAACTTCAATCTGGCCATGCTGGCGGTGACCATGGCCACCTATGTCGGCAGTGGCCTGGTGAGCCGGCAGATGCTCCCGTACTTCGCCATCGTGGCGCCAGCCATGCTGGTGCCGACCCTGCTGGGCGCGCGCGTCTACATCGGCATCAGCGAGCTGCGCTTCAGGCAGGTCGTACTGGGCCTGCTGACCGCATCAGGCATTGCGTTGCTGGCTTCGTCGCTGCCGACGCTGCTGGCGCGCTGAGGGAGGAACGAAAAAGGGCGCCACGAGAGGCGCCCTTTGTCGTCTATGGCATGTTCCGACTCAGCGCTGCTGGATCTTCGACAGCAGGCGCAGGAACTCCACATACAGCCAGACCAGGGTCACCATCAGGCCGAATGCGCCATACCACTCCATGTACTTCGGCGCGCGCTGGGCCACGCCGGTCTCGATGAAGTCGAAGTCCAGTACAAGGTTCAATGCGGCCACGACCACCACGAACAGGCTGAAAGCGATGCCCAGCCAGCTGGCGTCATGGATCACCGGCACGTTGATGTTGAAAAAGCCCAGCACGAACGATGCCAGGTAGAGCAGGGCGATGCCGCCGGTGGCGGCGACCACGCCCATCTTGAAGTTCTCGGTGGCCTTGATCACGCCGCTGCGGTACGCGACCAGCAGGGCGGCCAGGGTGCCGAAGGTCAGCAGTACGGCCTGGAACACGATACCCGGGTATTTCATGTTGAACAGCGCCGACACGGCGCCCAGGAACAGGCCTTCGACCAGCGCGTACATCGGCGCGGTGACCGGCGACCATTCCTTCTTGAAGATGGTGATCAATGCCAGCACCAGGCCGCCGATCGCGCCACCGATGGCGTACAGGCTCGCGCTGCCGGAAATCTGGCCGTACTCGTCGACCGCCTGGCTCCAGGCGAACGCCGCGGTCAGCACGGTCAACAACAGCAGGATGCCGGTCTTGTTGGCGGTGCCGTTGAGGGTCATCACCTGGTCGGGGCTGGTCACCACCGAGCCGCTGGCGAGGTCGAGGAAGGTCGACTCGGAAAGAGCCGGGTTGCCGCTGCGCATGCGTGTTCTCCGTGCGGATGAGGGGCTGGACGGCCATCCGGCCGATGACCGGGAGCATAGCCGATGGCTGCACGTGGTGCCGTGCCAGGCGTCGGGTTCGAGTCGCCCGCGTTGACAGTTCATGATGCGCTTGGCCACAATGACCAGCTCCCCGGGCCTGGCCCGAGGGGATTGCAAGACCGGGGTATAGCGCAGTCTGGTAGCGCGCCTGCTTTGGGAGCAGGATGTCGGGGGTTCGAATCCCTCTACCCCGACCAATCCCACATCACGTCGGATTGGACACCGTTCCGGTCCGGGCGCCCGTAGCTCAACTGGATAGAGCACCGGCCTTCTAAGCCGGCGGTTACAGGTTCGATTCCTGTCGGGCGCGCCATTTCACCCATCTCCTGCAGGTCCTGTTGTTACCGGCCTCTGCCTGGTCCTGCGCTGTGTTGGCGCGCATTCAATCTGGTCCGTCGTGGCCGATGCATAGTCGGCCTGCCCCATGCCGGGGTGACTGCGCTGAGCCATCCCTTGATGAACACCGTTGCGCGATCGCGCTGTCTGCTGCTGGCGATGGGCCTGGGGCTTGCCGTGCAGGCGTCCGCCAATGCCCCCGTGATTGCGGTCTACCGCGGCGAGGCCGGTTGCCCAGGGTGTTCGGAGGCCGTCGAACAGGCCATCCATCGTTCGCGTCCGGACTATCACGTGGTGTTCGTCGGCCCGGGCGAGGCCGTCGATGTCGATTCGCTGGCCACGTCGCGCTACCGGGCCTATGTGCAGCCGGGGGGCGGGCAGGACATCGACGCCGCGATGGCGGCGATGGGCGAAGAGGGGGCGGCAGTCATCCGTCGTTTCGTCGATGCAGGCGGAACCTACATCGGCCTGTGCATGGGGGCCTACCTGGCCGGTGCATCGCATCTGGGCCTGCTGGCGCAGGACCTGGACGCCGAGGCCGGCAGGCCGGGATTCCCGGTGCAGGATGAAGACGATGCCGTGATTCCCGTCGTCTGGGACGGGCGTCGCCAGACGGTGTACTTCCAGGACGGTCCCTACCTGCCCAAGGCGCCACGCGACCAAGGGTTCAAGGTGATTTCCCGCTACACCAATGGCGACATTGCGGCTGCGTCGTATCGCCACGGGAAGGGCAGGGTGGTGCTGTCGGGACCCCATCCGGAAGCGCCGACGCAGTGGTTCAAGATGGCGGAAATCCCGCTTTCGCAGATGCCGTCGGCCGATCTGTTCAAGTCACTGCTGGATGAGGATCGGCGCTGAGGCGGGCGCGTGCGCAGCGCGACGCGGGCCGGAATGGCGACCGGCACATCAATGTGAAGAAATGCTTGCAATTCCTTCGCGACTCCCGGAAAATGCCGGACTCGCTTCAGGGGACGGCCTTCTGGTCCCACCCGGTCGCAACGCATCAGGTTCCACTGCTGGCAGCATCGGCAGGGGAGCAGAAGTTTCAGTGGTGGCTGTAGCTCAGTTGGTTAGAGTACCGGATTGTGATTCCGGTGGTCGGGGGTTCGAATCCCCTCAGCCACCCCACTGATTCAACCGTATCGGCGCTGCCGAAACGGTATTGCAATAAACAGAATGCACGCTACAATGTGCGTCTGAGTTTCACGGGCCGTTAGCTCAGTTGGTAGAGCAGTTGACTCTTAATCAATAGGTCCAAGGTTCGAATCCTTGACGGCCCACCAAGACGGAAGCCACCTGGTACGCCAGGTGGCTTTTTTCTTATAAGTGTGACCCCATCATTTCGATGGATCACGCGCTGAAGCGCTCCGCCTGGCGGGGTTCTGCAGTAGCAGCGGGACCGCAGCGCTGGTTTCAACGATGTTGAAAAAAGTGCTTGCACCCACCGAGCGGATCGGGTCATAATTCGCGCCCCGATTTCGGGCTGTTAGCTCAGTTGGTAGAGCAGTTGACTCTTAATCAATAGGTCCAAGGTTCGAATCCTTGACAGCCCACCAGACGAAAGCCACTTGGTCAGCCAAGTGGCTTTTTTCTTGCCTGTGGCCGGGCTGAGGGCGCCAAGTCGCCAAGCCGGTAGATCCATGTCATGCGTGGAGAAGGCGGAGGCCGCATCCACGCATGGCGTGGATCTACTGAAGCGATGATGAAACCGGGGTCACATGCGTCATCAGTGTTTTCAATGCTGTGCGCTGTTTCTCATCGCATCGCGTCCTGCATCGCACCCAATGGTTCTTCCGCGCCGATGGCGCATGCATGAAGGACGATCCTGATGGGTGATATCAATCGACTGCGCCCGGTGCTGTTGTTGTCGTTCGCGCTGGCGGCGCTCGCTGCCTGCAGCCAGCCCGGCGACCCGGCACAGACCGTGCAGCGCGACACCGATGCGCTGCACGCTCCCGCCGCGCCAGTCAGTGAGGCGATGCAGATGCAGCCGACGGCGCCAGCTGAAGGCGTGACCCGGCCCGAGGCGGTGCAGTTGCGCAGGACCAGCGACGGGGGCGTTGAAATCCGCAAAGTGGACGCAGTGTCCGGGCACGGTGCCGACACGGCACGCGTTGAACCTCAGCAGCACTGATCCACGGTCACTCCGGGCGGCGGCCGGTCGCCCGGAGTGACGGATTCAGCTTTGTGCAGGCCTTCCGCTTCCGGCCCCCGCCTGCGACAATGAACACCTGTGCCGGCCACGCGAAAGTGGCGGAATTGGTAGACGCCCTGGATTTAGGTTCCAGTGAGGGTGACCTCGTGCGGGTTCGAGTCCCGCCTTTCGCACCATCTGGCCGAGCACAGATTGCCTAAGTGATTGAAAAATAAGCTGGCGACGGTCAGTTGTCCTATTGGATTCCCGCTTTGGCAATTGATCCCTGTCTCGGAACGTCACCTGTTCCGTTCGAGGCGGCTGGGAGGCGGAACTGCTCCAGTGCAGACATGCCTTGGAGCGATTGCTCGGCCAGTACCTTCGCGTAGACCGCTGAGGTGGTCTGGATGTCGCGGTGTCCGAGCCACTCCTGCACGAGCTTGATGTTGCCGGTCGCCAGCAGCAGCCGAGTGGCGCACGTATGGCGGAGCGCATGCGGTACGCACTCCTTCTCGGAAGCGAGATGTGTCCCCTTGATGGCCCATTGCCACAGCCGGTCGGCGCGCGTGCGATTGAGCATCGTGAAGGGGCCGTCCGATGTGGCCGCCAGGGCGTCCTTGCGCCGCTGTAGAACCTCGGCGACACGGGCGGTGCAGGGTAGGGTGCGGGGACGCCCCTTCTTGAGCGTAGCGTGCCGCCAGAAGCGGACGTGGAGCCTTCCGCCCTGATCGACTACTTCGGACCACCGGATGCCGATGGCCTGGCTCATGCGGCAGCCCAGGTCGGCGAGGCACACGAACAGGTCGCGGTAGTCCGCCCCGTCGCGCACCCGTGGGTGCCCTCCGGCAGGGCCGTTCGGGAGCGTGTCCCACTCCAGCAGCCGCGCCAGGATCAATTCCTCGTCCTCAACGTTCAGGACGAACGTGCGTGCGTTGTCCCTCTCGTCGGCCAAGCTGTACTCGGGCAGCTCTCCCAAGAACCGGCCGGCCTTCCTCTCGCGTTTCAGTAGGGCAAGGAGGCACTGCATCTTGCGGTTCACGGTGGCGGGAGCCGCCTTGTCGGCGAGCATGCGCTGCGCCATGTCGTTGACCGCGGCCTGCGTGATGTCGTTGATGGGCGTTTCCTCGCCCAGGTAGCTCTGGACCACCTTGCAGTTGGTACGCACGGTGTCGATGGACCGGAGCTTGCCCCAAAAGTTGCGGTCGTCCAGCGCGTCGTCCATCGCGTCCTTGAGGGTGCGCTGGCGGACCTTGGCCTTCGCCACGGCCATCTGCACCGACCGGGACTTGCCCCGAATCAGCTCCCGCAGCGCGTCCTCTGCAATCTCGGGGTCGTCGCGCAGGGCGTCGAGGACCGCCTGCTCCTTGCGCTCGGCTGCCACGCGGTCGCGGGTGCCGGTGGACAAGCGCACGCGCCGGTATCCCTCCTGCACGTCGAGCATGTAGTAGCGCTTATCGGGCGCACCCGGCTTGGGCGCGGTCCCTTTGAGGCGAAGGGCCATGTGTATCTCCAGAAATGAAAAAGGCCCGCACTAGGCGGGCCTCGGGGCACAACGGGGTGTTGGGGGTTAGGCGGCTGCGACGCGCGCCGTCACCTTGCGGTTGACACGTTCTGCGAGCGAAGCCAGCCAGTGCAGCGCCTTGGTCGTCGGGAAGATCAGGTTGCGCTTGCGGTAGGCGGGATCAGGGCGCTGCTCTAGGAAGTCAGGCCCCGGCTCGCGGTTACGCTTGATAGACGACAGGTCGAGCACATTGCGGCTCACTGCGGAGGGAGAGAGTCCGCCGAGGACGCGCTCAAGGTCCACCTGCTGAATGCCCGGCTCGTCCACAACGGCGAGTAGGGTGAGGATGCGGGTGGCGGTGATGTCCTCGTCGATCTCTTCCCGGAAGGCTGACAGTGCGGTTGTGAGAATGGCCGTCAGTTCTTTCTGCGAGAGATTCATGGTGCGCTCATTTTCCGTAAGGGGATGGTTCCCCCTTGGGAAACCATCAGGGTCTATCTTGGAGCCGCAATGTAAGGATTACAAGGCCCAAGCCAATGTTGATGGCATTCTTGCCAATTTTGTCCATCCAGAAACCACGCTGCCAAGGCGTGGGGGAGGGGTCGATTCCGATCTCATATCCAAAGGCTTTCACGAACAGGTCCAGGTACTTCTGCCCTGCGAAGGGGCCGTCCTGTCCCCTGCTCACGGCGTTGTAATGCGCCGCCACCCCCGGCTGCGCTCCACAAAAAGGTCTTACGTTTCAGTGTTTTAAGAACGGTAGTGCCAGCATCGCCGCCAGGGTCACAATGGCCCCGACCACGGATGCAAAAAACAGTCCTTGCCCTACGCGGACTACCGCGCTGGCTATTGTCCGTCTCACCGTACTCATAGACTGAGAACGCCCCCCTGGTCGTCTGCGGATGCGCAGCCCGACAGCATGACGCTGCCGTCGGGCAGACTACAGGCCACAATGATGGCGCGTCCGTAGGAATCAAGTACCACGGGAGAGATTGATCCCGACTGGTGCAGTGAAGTCATGGCCGCGGGGTCTCCGTTGGGGCCGCGGGTGGGACCGGATACGACACCCGCCAGCCACAGTCCTCGGGGACGACCGAGAACTGGACGCGCTCGTTGAGTAGGCCGAGCATCGCGCGGAGAGCGCCGCGCTTCTCGTTATGGTCGAAATTGATGGTCCGAATCATTCGGGCACCTCGTAGGTCCGTTCATGCAGGACCAAAACCTCCCGCTCGAATACCAAGAACGGGCCGAACTGGTGGACGCGGAGGGCCACGTTGACGATCACCAGGGTCGAGTTTGCGGTGAAATCTGCGTTACGCATATGTAAGTCTCCTGTTATGCAAGTGCTACAAATGGAACAATGAGTGCCAAATATCGAGATTGGCCTTATGATTAGGGCTGAAGGGCGTGATCGCCACTCCCGACCCCAAGGACCGTTCGATGATTGACCCCCGCGTAGAAGTCGCCATTACGGCCCTTCACCTAGTCGTATGGGTGTGGACTAGCTCGGTGCCGGCGCATCGCACATACCTGTATTGGCGCAGGGTCTTGCGGAAGCGGCGTTAGCGGCTCCAGAAGTAGAAGCCGCTCACCTCAAACGCGTCACCGTTGAGCCGAATGTCGCGGCCATAGCTCTCGTAGTCGAAGTAGCGGGAGAGGGCGTCGGGCACGCCGTGGAGAAGCCCCGATTCGTCCACATAGTTCTCGGCAAAGTCGGCCCAGCTATCGAACTGGCCCACGTAGGCTTCGTGGAACTGCTCCACGGTCACATCGTCGAGGCCCTCGTGGTCGCAGAAGGCCGTGTAGGCAGCGCGTTCGGTGTCGTTGTGCAACTCGTCCAGCCGCTCTTGCAATGCGCACAGCTTGTCCAGGTCGGGGTGCTCGCCCCAGGTATCCCCGAACACGTCGTCGTAGTCGTGGACGGCCCACTCCTCGGCGCTGGCGACCTTGCCGCTTCCGCCACACGCCGTGCATTCCGCCCCGCCGAATACTCGGGGGACGTATGTGGTTCCAGTACCGCCGCAATCCGGGCAATCAACGGTCACGTTCGGGTGCGGCGACTCGCGCAGGATGCGGGCAATCTCATCGCGCACGTCGTCGGCGTCGCGTCCCTCCAAGTCGATCCACTCGCCGTGCAGGACGCCAGCGTTATATGAGGCAAGGCAGGCAACGTAGATTTGCATGGTGTGCTCCAGAAATGCGAAGGCCCGCACTAGGCGGGCCTCGGGATCAGGGGTGGTTATCGGTCAGTGCGCCCAATCGGGCTTGACGTTCAGCAGGTAGGCGGCGGCCACTGCGCGGGCGGTGTCCTCGTCGGCCACGTCGGCAATCCACCACCAGCGGTCCTTACCGGCCCAGCGGTAGACGCCCCAAAACTGCGCGGCCATCGGTGCGCAAGGCTCGACGCTCCCGTCGAACTCTTGGCGGGGACCGTAGGAGACCGATCGGTCGCCCAGGGTGACCAGCTTGTCACCGGCAGGTACAGCCAGCTCGTTGTCATTGCTCATTGCGACAGGCCCTTTGCGTGTTCGATGGCGCGATCCAGTGCGCCGGGGATGTTGTGAAAAATGCCGTGGCGTGTCGAGTGGGTGAGGCCGATTTTGTAGACCTCAAAATGGTTCGGCCCCTTGCGCAGCACCCATGCCTTTTCGGTCTCGAACAAGATGTCCTCCTCGCGGTAGCTCATCGCGCGGCTCCCATGCCCTCGGCGATCCATGCGCGGGCCTGCTGCTCGGCGCGGGCCACGCCATCGGCGGTCTCGTGGTTGATGCCGTTCCTCGACAGCCACCCGCCCAGCGGGTCGGCGATGTCGTAGGCCCAAACGCCGCTCCACTGCTCGCCGACCTCCTGCCAGAGGCGGTGCAGCATGCGCGCCACCTCGACAAGAAATTCGGAGTCCTCAATGCCCAGCGGCGCGGTGCTCATCGGCTCGGGCCACGTCCACCCGCTCGCCAGCTGCGCGAGGTCGATGGGGTCGAAGTCGGTATCCCTGATTGCGCGGTTGACCACGGTGGCGAACTCCTCGGCTTGCTGCGGCGTCATCGCGGTCGCCGCCAGTTGTTCGTGATAGCGCCCCGGCTGTGCCAGGAACACGTTGCGGGTTCCGTAGGTGCGCAGTTCCATCACAGCACCCCCAGCCCGCGCAGCACCGGCATCACCAGCGCGTTGGTCTCGTCGTTGTCGCTCCAGTCGCTCGCGGCGTCGTCCCCGTTCTCCCAAATCAGGAGCACAAACCCCGCCTTTGTTGCGTCCGGGCGGTAGAACCGCAGGTGATCGTGGTCGGTAGAGGCGAGGGCCTCCAACACTTCTTGCCGGTCGCGGCTGTGCCGCACCGTGGTTTCTTCGCCGTCGTAGACGCCGAGCGAGTAACCAGCGGCGAGGGCGGCATCCACCAGCGCCACGGCTATGCGCTTCGCGCTCTCGGGGGCGTAGTTGTCGAGGTTCATGGCTTTCTCCGGGCAACAAAAAAGCCGCCTTGCGGCGGCTGATGGGTTCGGGTTAAGCGCGGAGCGCGTCGCTGCACAGGGCTTCCGGGTATGACGAGTCGCGCATTGGCATGACGATCAAAGACGCGCACCTGATGCTCGGATCGGTGATGCCGCCAATACCGAACATGGCCGCCACGTCGCCGCCAGTCACCGGAATCAGTGAAGTGGCCTTGCCGCCGAATGCCTTGCAAATTACACCGGCCGCCTTCACTACGCCTTCGAGGACGGCAGGCGCGAATCCGGACAGCTTGAGTTCGTTCGGCTTGGACACCGCAGCACGCCAGTCCGGGTAGGTTCCATCAACGGCAGCAAACTCAATGGCCTGGCCTCCGCGCTCCGCCTTGAACCGGCTGGCATCGCCCACGGCGCTGAAATAGACATCGCCCTTCATCTTGGCGACCAGCTCGCACGCATTGCGCGGCACGATGATCTTGCCAATGTCCCACGGCAGGCTGGTACGCACCACAAGCATGCGGTGGCCGTCTGTAGCAACGATGATCGCACCATCGGCGTGCGACTCAATCAGCACGCCATTCAAGTAGAAGCGAACGTCATTCTTGGGGGCCACATGCAGAGCGGCGGCGATCAGGGCGGAAGGAATTTTGTTCATAGCTTTCTCCGGGCAACAAAAAAGCCGCCTTGCGGCGGCTTCGGGGGATTGGGGTAGGGCGCTGTTAGAGGAACAGCTTGGTCAGCGTGACGATGCCAGCCACAAAGGCCGTGGCGACCACCAGCGGATACCACCGGGTCTCCATCATCAGCTTGTCGCTCTCGCGGTTGATCTTGCGAATCTCAGCGGTGAGCTTGCGCACTTGCAAGTCCTCCAGTGGTCCATTGGTGCTCATGGTAGCTCCAAAAAAGACCCGCCGTCACACGTCGGCGGGGTGTGGAAAACCGGGTTGACGAAAGGGGATCAGATGACAACGGGGGATGGACAAGGCGCAACTTGGGTGCGGTTCTTGTGTGCCTGGCGCTCCCGCTCGTTGAGTCGGGCGCGGTGCTCGCGGATGCCGCGGCGGATGCAACCGGCCACGTAGTAGTCGCGGGCGGTCATATCAAACGGGATCATCGTCATGGGTTGCTCTCCAGTGAATCGGACCACCAAAACGCCCCATCACAACGGTAGGGGCGCTTTGGCGGTCAGACTCATGCTCGTAAGGCATGGAATCTGACCGTCGCCAGCTTCCGGGAGCGCCTCCAGCTCGCCTAGGAATCCCGTACAGATGGCCCCGCTCTTTCTGGCGGTGACCCGGTATCCGTGGCGGCCTTCATCGGCCCTTACACTTCCCGGCGCGGCTAGTGTTCCCAGCTCCCCGCGTTCTGCCGTGGGCGGCGCTCCTGCCTGCCCCTTTCCTACTGTCCCGACCGCACCCTGCGGCCGTTGTTCGATGGTGGGCATTATGCCCTTTTGCTCCCGGTTTGTCAATCACTCCCGGTAGGGGGATGGTTGAGCCGGACGTTACCTGCGGTGCGCTTAGGGGCCTTTGGGGCTAGTCCTCAGTGCTGGCGGGATAAGCTCTAGGTGCTGTCGATCCATCGGTCGCACGTCTGTCGCCGCCTTTTCCGCTGCCGCCGTGTTGCTGGCGACGGGTATAGATTAGATCAATCCCCGCATGGCTGTCAATACCCCGATGGCAACGATTTTGGATGGTCGCAGGGAGCGCCTAGCGCGCGCGTGGGGAGCTTCTATAGGCGGGGCGGTAGGGGTGCCCGTGGCGGGCCTTGCGTGGGCCGTGGTGGCGCATTGGCTGGCCGTGGTGGGCGGCAGGTGGGCATAGGCCGGGCAGGGTGTGCCGAGGTGGTCGGCAGGTGTGCCGAGGTGGTGCCGAGGTGGGCGCGTGGCGGTCAGGGCAAAAAGACAGATAGGGACAGACAGGGGCGCGAACGTTTGAGCGCGGATGTCCGCAGGTTGCCCAGGTATCGCATGGGATTGCCTAGGCACTGGATACCTAATCCGGTGGTTCACCTTTGGAATCAGTAGGTTAGCCGAGGTGGTGACGCCGCAGGTGACGCGAAGGGGGCGCATCGTGCCTTACGCTACAGGGGGCGACCCCCTACGGGGGGTGATCGCGCCGTTCCAAGTAGTTGGATACTCCTTCGGAAATTTGCCGCAAACCTTTCGACCACCTCTGTCACTTCGAGGAGACGTTATGTACGCCCGCCGATACACGATAAGAACCGCTACCGCGATCACCGTCCTGGCCTTAGTGCTCGCAGGACTCCCTGCCGCGTACTTTCAGACCGGCGTAAGGAGCGCTGAGGAGTTGCGTTCCTGGAACGAGCAGATCATCGAGAACGACGCCTCGCCGCAGGTGTTGGTTGATGAGGCGGTGCGGACGTTTGACGCCGCGACGAATGACCTCATCAGCAACCGCAATTCCCGCAACCTGTTTCTCCAGCTCGCTTTGGGCATCCCGGCGCTCGCTTGGATTGGTGCGGGCGTGGTGCTATGGGTCATCAAGGATGGGACGGAGGTCTAGTCCGCCGCAGTGGCACCCAAGGAGGACAGAGGAACACCCCAGGAGTGCATAGGAGAACTGTAGCTCTACTTGATGGTGAATACCAATGAATAGAACTCTATAGTCCTGCTAGAGTAATACTTAGGTCTTACTATGATAGCACCCTTGTCAAGCCCTCCCAGTGCTCCGTGGTCGAATAAACTTAGCGGTTGGCATAGACATTACAACGAGCATCTATGGCATCGCTCAATACCCTCCTCATTCGCTTGGCGGCGCTGGTCACTGTCCTCTCGCTGGTCTGTGCTGGAGTGCCCGCCGCATATCAGCACGCGAAGCTTCGAGCAGCACGGGAGCTGGTCGAACGTACCCGCGAGGTCATAAACGATGACACGACCTCGTACAGCGTGGTGGCCGATGCGGTGCCAATTCTGGATTCTGCACTGACTGAGGCCGCGCAGCACGAGCACATGAGAGGCCTACTCGTGGAATTCACGATTGGCGTCCCGCTGATCGTTTGGTTTGTCGTCTTGGCTGTAATGTGGTGGTTCAAGGATGAAGAATTGGCGTGATAGCTGAACTGTTCACTTTCAGGTAGAGTCGTTTCCTGTCTTTTAACTGGCCGTCGTGTACGGTACGAACCGTTTGGGGAACGTAGGCGTGGGAGAACGCGCGATGGCTACGGATGCATACAGCCAGGGTCGGCTCGGCTCGTTGTTGGTCATGGAAGATGATCCTGACCTCTCAGGGATGTTGAAGGAAATCCTGGCGATGCAGGGTTACGAGGTCGATGTGGTCGCCTCCGCTGCCGATGCATTCGACCGCATAGAGGCGAAAGCATTTCACGCGGCGATCTTAGACATCCAGACGCAGGACGGAGCATCAATGTCCGTCGCCGATTACCTGCTGTCGCACCGAATTCCCTACATGTTCGCGTCCGGGGTGCCGAACCCGCAGCTCCCTGACGCTCACCAGTGGGCGACCTTTCTCCCGAAGCCGTACCGCATCAAAGAACTCATGAGCGCCCTTGATAGGACTCGCCAAATCGGCATTCCTGTTTAGGCGCGTCCATGCGCCAGTAGTTCAGGTCCGGCGTTTTAGGAAACGCTTTGTAACCGTGTCGTAGGTCTGCACCGGAGGACCGCTGTAGAGGTCCGTCGAGCAGGCCATGAGGACTGCTTCGGTCGCGTTGTGGCCTGCCTTCATGGCGGCCAGGGCAATCGCACCACCACTACCGGCGACGAGGAAGTCGCGCCGGAGGTCGAGAGGGAGACCGTCGTGGTAGAAGGCCACCGGGTTGTCCCGCAGGCCGACCACGAGGATCGTGTACTCGCCCTTGGTCAGTTCGTCGAATCCCTCCGACAGCTCGCGCACGGCTCGCTGGATGTGGGAAGTGGTGCCCGCGCCGAACACCACCAGGTCGCGCCCGGTGGTGTCGGTGGTGCGGTAGAACTTCTCCTCCTCGTACCGCAGATCACCAGCGGTGACCTGCGAGTCGATAGCAACGAGCCGGCCGTCAAAGGCCAGCGTGGTCACTGCTTGATGTGCTCCCGCCAGTAGCTCGGGGTGAACGCAGCCCACTCGATGTCGTTCACGTCATCCCACAGGCGCTCCGCGGCATTCCGCAGGTGCTCCCACAGGCCGCCGAGGACGACGTAGGGCAGCGCCAGGAACACGACGACGAACAGCCAGCCGGTGTAGGTGCGACGGGAGGTCTCGCGCAGGCGCTCCAGGAGCCACTGCGAGGCGAGGGCAATGCGTAGCGCTACGTACCCCTTAGCGCGCTCGTAGGCGCGCACCAGGCGCTCGCTGGCGCGGTTGTAGATGGTCTTGAAGTTCATGGGTTCCGGTTAGGTGTTGCGGATGGTTGCCAGGGCCTTCGCGTAGAGCGCGTCCCAGGTGTCACGGTGCGGCTTGCCCGGCCGCCAGTTGCGGACGTAGTAGTCCCATGCGGCCTGGGGGTTACCCAGGGCGGGCAGCGGACGCGGATCGGTGAACAGCAGCAGGCGAGCGAACGCACAGGCGAGCACGTCGTCGGAGGCGAGCGCCTCGTTGACCGCAGCGGTCGAGGGACGCTCCAGACGCGCGGAGACGAGCTGTGAGGCGCGTGCGGAGGTCGCCGGGTGACGGAGTACACCTGCGGTGCCGCCGCCCGCCTCGAACTGCCAGAAGCCGCGTGCGGGGCCTTTGATCTGCCTGCGGTGCTCGAAGCGAGATTCCTGGAGACCAATGGCGAGCAGCATGACCTTCGCTTCGGGAGTGAAGGCCACGCCGGGGAGCAGCCGGGCCGCCGCGGGGATCAGGTTGTCCCTGACCTCCACGAGGCTCGGCAGCTTTGCGTCGGTCATACCGGCGCGTAGGGGTTCGACTGGCCGCCCTGGGTGTGGCAGCAGGGAGCGTGGTTGCAGTCGCACGGCGTTACCGGCGCGGGTGCGCTCGGGCCGTCGTTGTCGTCGTCGTTCTTGCGGCGCAGGAACAGGTACAGCAGGCCAGCGGCGGCGAGCGCCATCAGCCACGCAGCGAGCGTGTTGGACATTGGGTCTCCTACAGGATGTCGAGGTAGTTGTCGGGTGACGGCATGCGGCCGGTCACGGACTGGATGAAGGAGGCGTACTCGCGGTCGAGCAGCTCCTCCAGGTAGCGCTGCTCCTCCTTGGACACGTCTCGGGAGAGCTGGTCGGCCCAATACTTCACGGCCATCGCCAGCGCTTCGAGGCGGTCGTCGTGGCGCAGTGCGCCGCGGTCGCGCGTGATGCGCGTCAGCTGGTAGCACAGCTGGTACTTCTGTTCGGACTTCTGATCGGCGCGGATGATCGAGGCATCGACCACCAGGCGGTGCTGGTTCAGCACCGGCTCCAGCACGTCGATGATTCGGTTCTCCTTCGAGGTGCCGTAGTGCTTCACCTCCTCGATGGAGCACGGGTACACGCGCGCCAGGACGCCGGAGAGCATCTTGGCGAACATGCCGTCACCGAAGTTCGCCTCAATGAGGACTGCGGAGACCTTCTCGGCGCGCGCGATGTGCGCCAGGGTCTCCAGCGTGTCGTCGTCGTAGCCGCCCTTGGTCGCACCAGCGCGGCGCGCGTAGAGCATGCCGCGAAGCATGCCGACGACCGCGTAGCCGGTTTCGTCGCCACCTCGGCCCGAGGGGTCGATGGCGAGTACCTTGCCGGTGAACTCCTCCATTTCCGAGGCGAGGTACATGGGCCGGTACAGGCGGTCGCCAGTGAAGCCCACGGACGGGATGTCGCTGACGATGTACTCCGGGCCGCTGCTGTAGACCACGCGGATCGGAGCGACCTCGCGGTCCACGTCCATCACGATCAGGTCGGACAGCTTGAGCGGGTACTTCTCGGCGTCGGACAGCGACGCATCGAGCATGAACTGGAGCATGAAGCCGGAGCGTCCGTAGGACGCCTCGCGCTCCATCAAGTCCTCATCGGAGAAGCGGACGCTCTCGCAGTTCTTCCAGGCGAGCTTGGGGTTCGCGTCGAACGCATCGGCGATCATCGGCGCGAGGCGGTCGCCGTACACCTGACGGTGCTTGGTGTCCTTCGGGTAGCGCGCAGGCCAGATGCGGATGACGTAGCCGCGCTCGGGCAGCTTGTTGTAGAGCGACTCCTCGGTCTGCGGAGTGCCGAGGTAGATGATCTCGCCGCCAGGCTTGAGCACCGCGTCGAACTCCTTGACCAGCTCGGCGAGCTTCTCGCGCTGCACGACGGTCATGGAGTTCTTTGGGACTTCGATGTCGTCCGCGATGATGGTGTCGGCGCGGGAGCCGGTGAGCTGGCCGTTGATGCCGACCGACTTCACCGAGGGCGACTGATCGGGCTGCGCGGGACCGACATCGAACGCCAGGTTCGAGTTGCGCTGGTCGGGACGCGGGCGCAGGTGTTGCAGCTCAGGCAGGGTTTCGATCAGGCGCTTGACGAACACCGAGAACGCATCGGCGCGTTCCTTCGATGCCGAGACCACCATGATCTTGTGCTGGGGGTCTTTCCAGAGGAGCCAGCAGACGTAGGCGGCCGTCACCCAGGACTTGCCGACGCCGCGGTACGCCATGATGACGCGACGGCGCGGGCCGGTTTTCAGGAACTCGCAGATGTCGTACTGGATCGGAGTGGGGCTTGGTAGCCCCAGCTCCTTCCAGACGTACCAGGCGAAGTTGCGGAAGTCCTCGAAAGGGTGACGAACGTGGAGGCTCGTCATGCCCTCCATCAGTTCAGCCGCCCATCCTCAGCGGGATCGAACGGGAACTCGGACACCTTGTCGGCCAGCTTGCCCAGCGGTGAGCCGGGCGGCGTGGCCGCAACGTCGATGCCGTTGTCCTTGAGAAACTGCCGGGCCACGTTGAGGATCGAGGCCAGGCCCTTCGCGTCCGACTCCATCGAGTCGATGGTGTCGGCGAGCTTGTCAGCGACTGCGGCGTGCAGTCGCTCCAAGGCATCCTTGGGGGCGGTCACTTGTTGACGACGCGGTTCAGTACGGTCTCCAGCGCGGACGTGCCGAGCGACGCCAGGATGCACGCGAGCGCGACCTGGGCGACGAAGGAGACGCCGGGGATGAAAATGACGATGGCACCAGCGGCAAGGCCGGTAGCGCCAGAGAGGATTGCGCGGCCGAGCGCCTGCTTCCAGGTGATCGGATCGTTCGACGTGAGCATCTTTGCGATGCCCACGATGAGGCCGACGCCCGCGAGAGCGCCGACCAGCTTCACTTCATCGTGCATTAGGTCTCTTGTAGGTGGTGGATGCGTTAGAGCGGACGACCGAAGCTGTACTCGTAGTTGCCGGTCAGGGTGATCTGCGTGACGCCATCGGTGACGACGACTGTGAACTGCCCCATGCGGGAGGTGTTCCGCCCAGAGGCGGTCACAGTGCCACCGAGGCCGCTGCCGGAGATCGACGCGCCGCCTGTGACGGAGCGGGAGACCACGGAGTAGTTGCCGGTGCCGCCCGAGCAATAAACGCTGAACGACTCGCTGACCGTGCCGTTGGTGGACTGAGGCCAGTTACCCATCAGGTAGCTCGGCGACAGCGATGCTTGGAACGGCGTCGCCTTGACCGCGTTGTAGAACTGCGAGGCGTAGATCGGGCCGCTCGTGGGGACGCCGTAGTTGGCCGGAACGTCGGGCACCAATCCACGTCCTCGGTAATACTGGTCCGCGTAGATCGGGTAGCCGCCGCCAAACTCGGCGCGGATCATTTCCCAGGAGATAGGGCCGGAGCCGGGGAGGGCCATCAGGCACCTCCCCCAAGGTCCGCGACGCGCTTACGCAGCGCCTGCACCTCAGCGATAAGGAAGGGAATAGCCTTCTCCCACTGGATCGTCTTGATGCCGTTTGCGTGCGTGGCGACCATCAACGAGTAGACCTCCTCGGCCTCCTGCGCGATGCCGCCGACCTCGTGATCCGCGCTCGGGTGGAACGTGGGATTCAGCTCGGCGATTGCCTTGGCATCCCAATCGAACTCGCGTACACGGAAGCGGTCGAAGAAGTCGGCCACCTTGGAGGCCGAGGCGTCCACGATGTTCTTCTTTAGACGCGCATCGGACGCATAGGCGACGATGTTGCCCGTGGCGACCCAATTGTTGCTGCCGTCGCGGTAGGCGCACCACGAGAAGGCGTTGCTGGCGAGGAAGCCGTGGTTGTTGTCGTTGCAATGGAGCCAGTGCGTGGTCCCGTTGTCGGAGTCGTAACAGGTGATGGTTGGCGAGTAGCTCTCCAAACGGAGGTCGCCACCGCTACCGCCTGGGCCAGCGATAAGGAATCCCTTGCCGCCGTAGGTGCGAACCCAGGTGCTGTCCTGCATCCAGATGCCGCCGCCGTGCGCTTCCGAGTACCAGCCGGTGCCGGACTGCTGGGAGCGGAACCAGCCAGCGTTGAGGTAAATCTGATCGCCGACCGTCAGGCGGCCCGCAATGTTCGCAGCACCGTTCCAGTACAGGTTGTACCAGCTGTTCGTGTTCACGCGGGTGATCGAGCAAACGTCATCGCCAGCGCCGTTCGTTCCGTGGATGTACGCGGTTCCCGCTGCACCCATGCCGGTCAACCGCAGCGGCGCGCCATAGGCCAGAGTGACCTGCCCGGTGAAGGTTGCGCCACCCAGGCTCGCCTTGCCGTCCAGTGCGGACTGGAGGCCGCTGACGTTTGCGATGGTGTGCGTGTGACCGGCGTCGGCCTTTCCTGCCGGGTTGAAGTTCGCCGAGGTCCAGACGGTGCCGCCAGCGTTGAGGGACGCGACGCCACCCGTGCCATCGCCGAATCGGAACTCCAGCGAGTTCGCAGCTGGCGGCACGTACACATAGCGATCCAGCGACCCCAGGTACATGACGCCGGACGTGGCCTCGCCGCCAAATCCCTGCACACGAATCTGCCCGGAGGCGAACGTCTTGACGCCACCGATGGACTGATCGTCGGTCACGTTGACGACGTTGGCGATCTCGGCGGCGGTATGCGTGTGGCCGATTGCCGACTTCCCGTCGAGCGCCGCTTGCAGCCCGGTTACGTTTGCGATGGTGTGCGAGTGGGACGCCGCCGCTTTGCCGTCGAGCGCGGACTGGAGGCCGGTCACGTTGGCGATGGTGTGCGTGTGCGTCGCCGCCGCCTTGCCGTCGAGCGCCGTCTGCGTCGCGGTGCTGATCGGCTTGTCGAGGTCGGCGGTATTGTCCACCTTGTCGAGGCCGACCTGCGCCTTGGTGTGCGTGTGGGTGCTCGGCGGGTAGGTCGTCGGCTTCCCGGTGACGTGGGTGTTGAAGTCCACGTCGTCGCGGGTCGCCAGCGCGCCCAGGCCGCCGATGTCGCCAGCCACGAGGGTCACGTCGCCCTGCTTACCGGCGACGCTGGTGACCTGATCGGTGTTGTCGATCTTCTCCCAGGTAGCGCCGTAGAGCGCCTGGTCGCCGACTCGCCAGTGGATGTCGCCCACAGTGCCTTCGCCGACCACCTTGTAGAAGTGACCCTTCACCGGGTTGGCCGGGAACGCACCAGTGCCGGCATCCCACGATCCCATGTAGACCAGCGAGCCAGTGACGGCAGCCTGCGCCTGGGCGGCCCAATGCTTCGCCGAGAACTCGCCCGGCGAGACCTCGGTGCCCTGCGGCGCGTTCGCGTACAGGCCAGCCTTGTCGCGGGCAGCCTCGGCAGCGGCCTTGGCCGACGATGCGGTCTGCGCCGAGATCGAGGCGGCAGACGCCGAGCCGGACGCAGCGGAGGCATGACCGGCTGCGGTGGTCGCCGAGCCAGCAGCCTCGCCAGCCTTGGTCGCCGCGGCGGACGCCTGGGCTTCCGCCCGGTTGGCCTGGGTGGTCGCCTGAGTGACCGAGGTCGCTGCGGCGGTCGCGCTGTCGGCGGCTGCGGCAGCCGATGCTGCGGCAGCGGTGGCGTCAGCTTCCGCGCGGTCGGCCGCGTCGGTCGCATAGCCCAGGATGGTCTGCGCCTGATCCCGTGACGTGGCGGCAGCAGTCGCCGCTGCTTGCGCGTCGGAACGCGCCTGACCCGCTGCGGTGGCCGACGTGCCCGCCTGGCTTGCGGAGCCAGCCGAAGCCAGCGCCGAGGTGGCCGAGGCCGTCGCCGAAGCGGCGGCGTCCACTGCGGAGCTTGCCGCCTCGGTCGCGCTGTCGGAAGCCTCGGCCGCCTTGGCAGCAGCGAAGGTCGCCGCGTCGGCGGTGGCCTGCACGTCGTCGTCGATGCTCGCGGCGGATTCCGCAGCGCGCACGGCGGATGCTTCGGCAGCGTCGGCGAAGCCAGAGGCGTCATCTGCGGACGCCTGCGCGGCGTTCGCCATGCCGGTTGCCACGGACACCAGGTCGCGCACCTGCACGACCGAGCCGGTCAGCTCGTCGGTCAGCCCGGCCACGTCCTTCTGGAGCTGCGGGAACGAGAGGAGGGTGTGGTTGTTGCCCAGGCCGTCCGTCACGACGACGGTGCCTTCCTCCTGAGTCAGCAGCGCGATCATCTGATTCTCGCGCCGGTTCCAGCGGTCTACCAGCGTCGAGAGGCGCGAGGCCAGCTCGGCGTTGGAGACGTAGCCGGGGGTAGTGCTCATGCGGTGCTTGGGTTCTCTCTGAGGGTTATCGGATGCCGAAGGCGAAGCCGCCAATCGACGTGATGAGGTAGTTCGGGTAGGCCGGGGCGTCGTAGCCGTGGACCTGCGGAGGCGGGCTGGATGCGCGGCACCGCACGCGGAATGCGCGGGCACCGCCTGTCCATGCGCCGGACGCCGAGAGCGTCACCGACTGCTCGTAGGTGTAGAAGTTGGACGCGGTGAAGGTGTTGCCGTCGCCGCCCATCTGCTGAATCAACGCGCGGTACATCGGCGGCTCGTGCGAGGCGATGACGACCCACACAGAGTCGCGCAGCTCCTCCAAGATGACGTGCAGCCCGTAGACGCGCGTGTTCGCGGTGACGGTCACCGACACGGAGGGCGTATGACCCTCGCCAGCCAGCACCGGAGCGCCGAGCCAGAACTCGTGGATCGCCACCCAATCGCCGAGCGGGATGAAGTTGTTGCCCGCCTGGTAGCAGAGGCTCGTTGCCCCGGTCCACCACACGCCGGTCGCCGACTGGAACTGCCCAACGATGTTGGGAGCATTGACGCGGCCTCGGAAGAACGCGCCGCCGTTGCGGTCCACGTAGAACACCGCGTTGTTGGCGTTCTTCGCGCCGGAGCCGACCCACAGGGGCCAGTCGCCGAGGTTGGAGATTTCCACGCGGAACTCGGCAGCGTTGACGATGTTGCCGTTGCCGTCGAGGGTGTGGGTCTTGAACGTGCCGCCGTTGATCGTGCCTGCGTTTGCCGTGAGCGCGGCCAGGGAGTTCACCCTGATCTTGTCCGCAGTGATCGTCCCGTCCACCACCAGCGCACCCTGGATGCCCACGGTGGACTGGCCGCCGACAGTGCCGATCACGAACGGATACTTGATGCTCGCCAAGGTGCCGCCCGAGGTGTACTGCGGGTGGACGAAGGCGAAGCGATCCGCGGTGACGATGAAGTCGCTGCCGGTCTGCGGGTTGGCGGAGAGGGCGATACCGGCGACCACGGGGACGCCGTTGATGGTGCCCGCGTTGATCTTGACCGAGTAGTTGGCCTGCCACTGACCGTACATGCCGGAGTGCTGCCCGGCGACCACGTTGAACTCCTGCCGGATGGTGGCGAAGTCGCCGTCCTTGAACGCCTGGACCTGCGTGGCCGCGATGGCCTGTGCCTGCTCGGCGGTGATCTTGGTGGTGTTGAGCTGCTGCACCAGCGCGCCGGTCGGAGAGGTGACATCCAGGTCGGCCTTGCGCCAGCCGGTGCCATCCCAAATCTGCGTCAGGTACGCGCCGGTCTGCACGGTCTTGACCCAAAAGGTCGGAACCTTGAAGCCGCCAGCGGGCGGGGAGGGCTGCGCGTCCGAGAAGATCGTCGGCGCGGTGCTGGTCTCCAGCGTGGATACCTGGGAAGCCAGGGCTTCGCGCGCGGACGCTTCGGTGTCGATGCGCTGCTCGAAGGCGGCCGAAACCGCCGACACCTGGCCGTCGATCTCATTGGCAATCCCCTGCGGCACGTTCGCGCCGTAGCTGGCCGCCATCTGCTGTCGGAATGCCGTGTTGGCACCCTCGGCGTCCGTCAGGGCTTCGGTGGTCTCGGCCAGGCCAGCGATGTTCTCGCCGTGGCGGACTACTGCCGTCTCAACGTCGGACACGCGGGCCTTGGTTGCGTCAACCTCGGCCATGACCGCGGTGCGGACCTGCGCCGCGCTGTCCTCGATCTCTGCGCCGAGGCGCTGCTCGGTGGCCGCACGCGCCGCTTCGGTGGTGCTCTCCACCTCGTCGATGCGCTGGTTGAGCGCTGCGGAGATCGTCTTGCCGTTCTCGACCACCTGGCCTTGCAGCTCGGTGATCGCCTCGACGCGCGCGGAGCGCTCGTCAGCGATGGCGCGATTGACCTCCAGGAATCGTGCCTGGCTACTTTGCTCGCCGTAGTCCACCCGCGCGAACAGGTCGATGATCTGCTGCGCGATGACCTTGTTGCCTTCGGTCAGCAGTCCGATCTCGTGGGTGGCCGTGCTGATCTTGTCGCCATAGTCGCGCTGCACGTCGAAGAACTCGTGCGAGCGCATGATTTCCTCCAGGATCGCCTCGGCGTTCACGTCGATAAGGTCGATGCGGGTCAGCAGGTCTTGCAGTGCTGGCGAGCGGAGGAGCTGCTCGATGATTGCGTTGAGGTCCGGGTCGCCACCGGGGTTACCGGGGCCGCCACCGGGGAGGCCGCTGCCACCACCGAACTCGGCGAGTTCCTGGTGTGCGTACAGCAGTTGGCGGAACGACTTGGACAAGTCGCGCGCCGGGAGGTTTGCGCCTTCCTTGTAGTTGACCAGGAGGGCGTCAATCGGCGTGAATCGCCGGATGGTCACAGTGTAGGGTGCGTCGAGCACGCCATCCTGCGACGGAATCTCGATGGTGCTGGCGTCCACCCACGACACGGAGACAGCGCGGGCCGCGTCCGGTTCACCGACGAACGCCCGGATGTGTTCGCGGGCGATGTACGGGAACGGCACGGTGAACCGCGTAGGGCCTCCCTCGTAGGTGTAGAGCACGAAGGAAAGGCCGCGCGATAGTTCGATCATGCGTCCTCAAAAAGGTGGAGGCCCCGAAGGGCCTCCTGGTTACGGTCGATCAGTCCCGTCCTTGCGGTCAGGGAACTGCTGTAGGGCTTGATCCGCGATGTTGCGGACGCCCGTCATGTTGTTGAACCACCAAATCTTCCAGAAGTCGCGCATCTGCTTCTCGGTGATCTCCTCATCGTCGCGGATGGCCGAACCGATCATCCGCGTGCTGCCGTAGACCTTGTTGAACAGGTCGATGGACGGGATGCCCATCACGCCGTTCTCCAGGCCGGTCGAGCGGTTGTTGGCGAACACCGGGTCGTTACCCAAGGCGTCCGCCCACACGGCGTCGGTGACCGCGGGGATCACGTTCGACCAGCTCGATTGCGCGACAGCGTTCTTGTAGAAGTTCTCCTGCGTCAGCTGCTTCTTCCGCTGTTCGGGGTTGCCCGCAGTGTTGATGTACGTGCGAGCCGCCCAGCCCATGCCTGCTGCCGAAGTGGACAGCACGACCATCGCGTAGGTGCGCCAGTCGTCGTAGTGGTGGACGGAGTTCAGGAAGTGGCGGGTGTAGCTGTTGACCATGAAGCTGCGGAACTGCGTGACGATGCGGCCGGTGGTGGAGTGCATCAGCTCGATGCTGTCCGAGGCGTCACCTTCGAGAACCTGGTGTCGCGTCACGCGGAACAGGAAGGCCGCCATGCGCTCGCGCGTCTGGAACGGCAGCTTGTCCGGGTCGATCTGCTCGATCTGCCGCTTGCCTTTGAGGTAGCCGAACACGTCGGCCTGGGCCTTCTCGTCGAGGCCCCAGGTGCGCAGGCGGGCCACTTCGGCGTCCGACAGCTTCTTGGCGTTCGCCATGTCCAGCAGCCGCAGCAGCGTGGCGCGACCGGCGATGCGTTGGAGCATCGTGTTGATCGGGGCCATGCCGGATGCGACCGAGGTGACGTGCGTCGCCATGTTCATCGCGTTGTCGATCTTCTCGCCGTGCTTGACGTTGAACGTCTGCGGCACTAGCGCATCCTCGTCCAGGCGCAGGAACGGCGGGTTGCGCAGCCAGTCGGTGCCGGGTGCGAACAGCCGCTCCATGACGCGCGCCTCCTGCGAGGACAGCTTGCCGTCAGCGCCGCGCACCAGGAAGTCGCGGGCGGCACCCACGGAGTTCCAGAAGTTGCGGAGACCGGCATGCGCGATGGTCGGGCCAAGCTCGGCGAACAGCGAGAAGCCGACCTGGTTCATCACGCGGGCGAAGTTCCAGTTGCGCAGGAACCGCGCGTAGCGTGCGCCTCGGCTGGCGGGATCGAGTTCGGTGCTGCGGCCGAAGGTGGACTTGAGGCCGATGTCGATCAGGCGCTCGATGTCCTTCACGTCGTCGCCGGACTTGCGGGCGTCGCTCTTGAGCTTCGACACGAAGCGGTCGAGCTGTGCGCGGTTCTTGATGCCAGCCTTCGACGACAGCGCCGACCAGCCGGTGATCTCGCGCATGTAGCGGGTCATCACCGAGTCCACGTCGTTGTCGAACAGGTCGGCCATCGAGACCTGCACGTCCTCGCCAGCCTCGTTGCGGATGGTGGTGGAGTAGGTCTCGTCGAGGTCGATGCGCTTCTTCGCGCGGTCGAGCTTGCCCGACTCGTAGGTCTTGCGCTCCAGCTTGGACAGTAGCTCTTGCGACCGCACGGGCGAGACGCCCGCCTCGGTCAGCATGTTGCCGATCTCCTCGACCGAATCGCTGTCCAGCGGGCGGACCAGCAGGTCCATCCCGTCGCCCTCGAAGTTCGCTTGGGCGCGCTTGAGGTAGGAGCGTGCAACCGCCCCGAGCAGCTCGTCGTCGATCTCGTCGCCTTCGTCGGTGGTGGCCTCCCAGGCGCGACGCATGGCGGGCTTGATGAGCTGCTCGATCACGTCGTCCTGGTGAAGCTGCATCTCGCCGAACAGGCGCTTGAAGCCCTTGCCACTCCAGTAGCGCGGCAGGTAGCTGCCGTTCTGCGCCACGTTGGCGAAGCCGTCGAGGTTGCTGTCCTGCGCCAGCTTGAGCGCATCGCGCATCGCCTTGGCGACGCTGCCGGCCGCCTTGGCGGCTTCCGGTGATACGTCAGGCGCACCGCGCACGGCACGGCCGACCTCCTCGTTGAACTTTGCGCGCTCGGAGAAGTTCCACCAATGGGTGCCTGTCCGTTGCTTGTAGGCGTCCCATGCGGCGTTCACTCCGCTCCGCCATTCCGTCTCCATGACGGCCAGGTGGCGCTTGGCGAACTCGCTGGTGGACTCCTGGACCGCGACGGAGCGATCGGTGTAGCCGACGCCATCGCGGAACAGCAGGCGGCCCGCCTCGCGCACCAGCGGCGACTTGGCGCTACCCATGCGGGCAGCAAGGTCGCGGCGGACGGTGGCGAAGTGGGGCGTGATGTGCGCGTTGACCAGCGCCTTGTCGGTGAACTCCTGCTCGAATGCGCTCTCGTTGCGCAGCGGGAGGACGCCTGGCGTGAGGTCGTTGGCGGCGGTGCCTGCCACGCGGGCGGCGGACAGCGAGTCGTCACCGGCCAGCCGCTTCACCACGTCAGGCTTCACCTCGCCGTCGAACAGGGCACCCCGGCGAGCGCCGAGGGCACCACCGAACGCGAACGACAGGGCGGCGCTCTGCACGCCATCCGCGAGCGTCTGCTCGGGGTCGTAGGTGGAGGTTGCGGCCGACATCAGCGCGGAGGTGCCCGCAGCCTGTAGACCGGAACGCACCGCGTTGGCGAGGCGTCCGGCCTTGGCTGCGTACCCCAGGCCGCCCGTGGCGAGATCGAGGCCGGTTGCCACCGGGTCGGTGAAGCCGAGGGCGATCTGTCCGCCCAGGCCGAACTGCGCCAGGTCGTCGTCCGCCATCTGATTCATAAAGGCCACGGATTCCAGATAGGAGAGGTGCTCGTCGGACGTGGCCCGGCCGAACAGCTCCCACTGCTCCGGGCGCAGGCCCATCGACTCCCAGCGCTTGCGCGCGTCTGCGGGAATGCGATAGCCCTGCTGCGGCTCGTAGCCCAGCTCGGTGATGAAGCGGTCGATGAAGCCGATGCCGCCCTTTGCCTGGGCAGCGCCCCATCCGTCCCATACGGTCGTCTGATCCTTCCGGCGCTCCGCGGCCTCTCGCTGCTCCTTGCGCTCGCGCACGGCTTGCACGATGGGCTGCTGGGTTGCCGGCTTGACGATGTTCTCGTCTGCGCCGGGTAGGGATTCAAACATGCGGTCTTACTTCCTCGTCAGGTACTCCAGGAAGTCCTCGGGGACTGCCGGGGTGGTGGTGGTTTGCTTGGTGCCCGCGTTGGGAACCAGCGGCTTGGTGAGGTCGAACTTGGGCAGCTCGAAGGCGGGAGCCTCGGCGGCGCTGGCGTCGCGCTTGGCGATGGCCGCAGGGACTTCCGTGGTCGCCGACTGCGAGCGCAGGTCGCGGATGTTCCGGGACTGGTCCGCCCAGGTGGTGCGCTGCTCGACCCGACGACGCGCCTGGGATTCCGCAAGGTCTCCCTTCCAGCGCTGGTGCTGTGCCGCGATGGCACGCGGGTCGAAACCGATGGCGCGGCCGGTGTCCGGGTCAGGGATCAGCCAGTTGTCGGGGCCGACGATCTGCCACTGCCCCGGATTGCGGGGATTGGGCAGGGCCGACAGCTCATCCGGGTCGCGGCCGAGCTTGCGCGCGACCGTCTGGATCAGCTCGTCTACCGCTGGCTCGGCACCCTGCGGCATGCCGATGTTTGGCACGCGGCGGCCGTTGACGGTCGTGCGCTGGGCGTCGATCTGACCGACCGCTGCACGGATGGCAGCTTCGCCGGACACTCCGCCACGCGAGGCGATGCGCTCGGCTTCCTGGCGGATGCGGTGCAGCTCACGCGGGTCACGCGGCTTGCCGTCGATCTCCAGGTAGTCCTTGATGCCGGACTTCCAGGTGTCGTTGATGACCGAGCGGGCCTCCTCGACTTCCCGCTTCGGTTGCGTCAGGACGCGAGCGGCCTCCTGGTGAGACTGACCGCTGCGCCGGGTGTCGTAGAGGTACTGGTCCAGCATTGCGGCAGCCTCGCCGCCAGCGACCGTATCGGCGTACTTGGGCGAGACCTTGCGGAGCTGTTCGTACAGCGTCGCGGCGTTCTGGAAGTTCTCCTGGAACGCCGGGTCAGCGCGCTTGAGGATGCGTTCGAGCTGGGGGATGACGATGCCCTGCCGTGCCCACTTCTGGAGCACCTGGCCGCGTGCGGCCTGCGGGGTTTCCTCCCACTCCTTACCGGCCTGCTTCTTGAGGTCGGCGTCGCTGATCTCGTAGGGATTGCCCCCGGCTACCAGCTTGCGGATGCGCTCCTCTCGGGCGCGCTCCTTCGCTTCCTGCTCCCAGCGGCGAAGCGTCTGCTCCTGCTGGTTGTTCCAGTATCGCTTGAAGGACTGGAGGTCGCCACCGCTCAGGCCGAATTTACTGGCCCAGGTGTCGATGGTCTTGTGGGTGAGCTGGCCGCGATCCGCGAGGCCCTGGAGCGTCCACTCTGCCTCGGCCATCGCCTGCTTGCGTGCCTCGTCCTCGCGGTGTGCGATCACGCGGGCACCAGCGGCAGCCGCCGCGCGCAGCTCGTCGCCGTGCTCGGTGTTCATCAAGCCGGGCTGGCCGTCGCCGCGGTCCTGCTCCAGGAACGCCAGGATCGACTGAGGATCGCGGTTGCCTGCGGCCAGCTCCTCCTTGGCGGCCTCGACGTAGAGTTCGTCCACGTCGCGCTTGTTGAGATAGGCGTACTCCTCCTGGTCCAGCATCGCGTACAGGCCGTTCATGCCCTCGGAAGTGAGGAACGTGCCGCCCTTGATGCCGTCGCGGATGATCGCGGTCAGCGACTCCTTCTGCCGGACCAGCATTTCCCGCATCGAGTCGGCCTGCCACTGCTGGCGGACCTGCTGCGCGGCGCGCATGGCGACCGGCATCAGGGCCTTGCGGACCTGCGGGTCTTGGAACTCGGGGTTCTGCGTCAGCGCAGCCATCCGCTCCTTGATGAGCGGCTCGATGTCGGTGCCGGGTTCGGCCTTGGCGATCTCTTTGGCCGCTTCGATCTGCCAGTCGCGGACGCGGATGATGCCGTCTGCCTTGAGGTAGCCGCGACGCCATGACTCCGACTGCTGGGCAACGAAGTCCTCGGCCTGCCGGGGCGTACCCTCGGCGTCCTCCTGCATACGTTGGGTCGCCGCGGCGCTGTACTGCTCGCGGCTGTTTGAGATCATCTGCGAGTTGACGGAATCCGAGACGCGCGTCAGCACCGCAGCGGCGGTGCGAGAGAGGACACCGGCACCAGCGGAGGACGCTTGGTCAGCCTGCACCGCCAGAACGGGGCGCTCGGCGAGACGCTGCGGCACCTGCGCGCGGCGGATGATCTCTTGGGGTTTCGTGCGAGCCACGGGTTACTCGTCTCCGGGAATGGAATAGCGCTTGTAGGTTTGGATGTTGCTGTAGGCATTCGCGCCTGACTGCATCACGCCGCCCAGCGCCTCGGCATTGCCGGTGCGGATACGAGCGCGTGCTTCGGAGCCGCTTTCGACGACTCCGTTCCTGCGGTTCTTCTCGATGAGGGCCACGTCACGGCCAGCCTGGGCCATGATGTCGTTCGCCAGCAGCTCGACCGAGTTGCCGGACACTGCCGCTTCTGCTGCGGAGGCGCGCATCGCGGATCGCAGTGCGCGGGCCTCCTCCATGCGCTGTTGGGTGCGCTCGGCGGCCTGGTCGTTGATCTGCTCCTGCTGACGCTCCGCGGCTTCCTCGATGGCCTTGTTGTTCTGATCCTGGCCGTACATGGTCGCCATCGCGCTGACTGCGGCGATACCGACCTGGACTGCTACGGGGTTGCACATGGGGTCTTGGTTACTCGGACGAAGGGTGTCTTGGCGAAGCCGTAGGCGGACTCGACGCCGCTCTCGCGGAAGCCAAGCCAGCCGAGCCATCGCCGCGTGGTGACGGCGTGGACATCGACGAAGTTGAAGATGGTGCCGAAGGTGGCCGACCACTCGTCGCTGATCCGCCGAGCTTCTCGGAGGAACGTGCGGCAGAACGTGGGAGCCACCAGGGCGTCGGTGCCCAGCAGCCAAACCGAGGCGATACCCTCGGCGTGCTGGCTGAAGCCGAAGATGCACACGGGGGAACCGTCGTGCATCGCGGCGAAACTGCGGTCGCTCGCGGTCACTGCAAATGCGAGCGCCTGGAGCGGGGTGTGACCATGCGAAGCCGCCACCTCCAGGATGTCCTCCTGCCGCATGTTCTCGGCGACGTGGAGGATGTCGCTGGCGGTGGGGCTTCGATAGGTCAGGGTCATACTCGGCTGCGGGAGACGAACATGCCGCGCCACTGTGCTGACTGGAACCAGCACTGGAACGGCAGGCGGTTGACGAGGTGCATGCGGACGCTGTTGGCGTCGCCCAGCACGGGGAACCGGCGAGAGCCGGAGTGGAACGTCGGGGCGCTGGTGCGGAACACCGAGTCGTTGAGGACGCGCGCGGTGTACGCACCGGAGTGCGACGCCACGTAGGTCTCGACGCGGCCATTGCCGTGCTGCTCGACCTCCAGCTCGAAGTACGCGCCATCCTTGTAGGCGACCTCGATGTCACGCACCTGCGTGCGGCCCACCAGCACGGCCTGGTTCTGCCCACCGCGAACGATGGGCTTGGTCAGGGTGAGGCGGTGCTCGTAGTCCATGCCGACGACCACGCGGCCCTCGGTGTGGTTACCGGGGAGCGCAAGGCGGGTGCGGGCGTTGTCCCAGCGCGCCTTGGTGATGTCCAGGTACGCGCCGGGGTCTTGCCAGTCGTCCGTCTTGAGGACGGTGACCGTCATGCCATCGGGCACGATGTAGGGCAGGTCGATCCAGGTCTCGTTGCCGAACTGCTGATAGGTGGGCTGCACCACCAGCATGCGGTCGAGCAGGAAGTTGTAGTCGCCCGTGGCATCCGTGTCGTGCTGGTTGAGCACCATGCGGAACTTGAGCAGCTCGCAGCCGCCGCCTGGGGCTTCCGCGACGGCGTACAGCACGTCGTTGATGGCGTGCATGTGGACGATGCGACCGACGCCGGAGATTGACCAGCGCGTCCATGCGGACTGCTGCTTCTCGTCGCCGATCCAGCGGACGAAGTAGACGTAGAGCTGCGCGTCGGTCGGCTCGTCAGGAGCGAAGAACACGCAGTCGGCACCACTTGCGCTCGCCATCGCTCGCATGCGGCCCGGCATCAGCTTGGGCACATGCGCCGTCACGTCGGCGGCGTCGCCGGTCACCGACAGGTCGTCGATGAAGTATTCGCGCACGCTGGCGTATGCGCCGCTGTCCTCGGTGAAGTACAGCGACTCGCCCATCAGCTTCGGCCGGATGTACGGCGAGCTGCTGTAGCTGTTGACCGGATCGCTCTTGACGTTCTTGGCGGCCAGGTACGGCTCGGCGGTCAGGAGGAACTGGCCGCCCGCAGCGGCAAGGAACAGGGCCGACTGGAACGGGACTGCGTGGTAGAGCGTGGTGACGCCGTTAGACCCGCTGACGCTCACGTCGATGGGGTCGGCGTCGAGCACCTGGGTCACCGAAGTGCGCCAGAGGTTGAACGGATCGGAGACCTCGGACATCAGCACGTTCTCCCCGGCCAGGAAGCCTAGGCGGTCCCGGTGCTTGAACACCTCGCGGATGCGCTGGCCGTCGATGGACGGGAACGGGTTGCTTTGCTCGTCACCCGCGAGGCGCGCGGTCCACTCCGGTCCACCGAAGGAGAACCAAAAGCCGTCCGCATGCACTGGATCGGGGATGCGCTTGAGGATGTGCGGCATCGTCTTGGCATCGAAGCGGTGCTTGATGCCCGGCCGGGCGACCTCCAGGTAGACCGAGGAGGACTGCTTCTGGACGTAGTAGTCGTCGAATTGCGATTCGGACGAGCCGATGATGTTGTAGATCGCGCCGGTCGGCACAACGGCCGAGCCTTTGTCGCCGGGCTTCGGCAGGTCGGACATCGTTTGCGCCGATCCGTACAGCGAACCGGGCGACAGCTCATCGCTCTGCTTCACGTCTACCAGCCGGTTGACGATGAAGGTGGTGTCGGAGAACGTCGCCAGCGCGAAGCACGACCACGCACGCTGTCCCTGGGTGTCCAGGTAGTTGAGCGCGTCGCCCGTGGCGTTGACGGTGTATTCCTTGCCGGTCTCGTGGTCGAACACGCGGATGCTGCGGTGACCCACGGCGACGATGTAGCGCTCGTTCTCATCGCGGACGATGGAGTGGAAGGCACAGTCGTGATCGAGGGTGACGCCAAGGCCAGCAACGAACTCGGCGGGCGGGCGCTTGCCAGCGCCCATTGCGGCATGCAGCCAGGCGTTGATCGCCTTGGTGAGCTGGTTCGGCGAGCGGACGGTATCGTCCTGCTGCGACTCGCCTCCCAGGAACGAGGGATAGTCCCCCGTGATTAGCGGCATCAGCGGTCCCAAATATCAGACACGTCCGTCGAGCCACTGAGGAAGTTGTGGCCGCGGGCGTAGGTGAAGTCGGCGTGCTCCTGCGCGAAGATGAGGTATGCCTCCTCCTCGTGCTTCTCGGTGAACACGTAGAGCTGGTCGCTACCCAGCACGCTCGTCTGGAACAGACGCGCAGCGCGCACGGCGATGTAGCGGCGGGCCGACTCGGGCAGCTCCTCGTAGGCGAGGAACCAGGTCACGAAGTCGGCGGTGGGGGCCGACGAGAACGTGTCGGCGAGGGTGAGCGGGTTGATGAGGCGCGTGCCTCGGATCACCAGCGGCTCGCTTCCGCGTGCGGGGACGAGCTTGAGGATCGACTGCGGCGGCAGCACCTTGCCTTCCGCGTTGAGCGTGAAGGTGAACGACTCGCTGGTGTTGAACCACCAGCCAGCGGTTTGGACCTCGCGGCTCACCGCGCGGAGGGTGTCGCGCGCCTGCGAGGCGTACAGGTTGCCGAGCGCTTCGAGGTCGCTGATCGGCGCTTCGCCGATAGCACCGAGCAGCACATTGACGGCTTCGAGTTCCGTGGTCGGAGTGAGTTCGAGGTTCATGGATTCGGGGCAAAAAAACGGGGGACACCCATGTGGATGTCCCCCGTAGATGGAGAGAGATTGAAGCGCCGCGGGATTTGCCCAACGGCGCGGTATTGCTTACGGGGCCTTCGACAGCTCGATGGCACCGCGCGGAGCCAGGATGCCGTGACCCAGCGCGTACTTCGCCAGCATCAGGGTGCCCTGCTTCTCGCCCTGGTACACGTCCTCCAGGGACAGGTCCAGCAGCTTGAGGGTGCCGACCGCCGAGCGGTGGAAGATCACGCCCACGGTGTCCGCGAAGTTGCCGCGGTACTTGGCCGGGATCGAGGCCAGGGCCGACTCATCGACACGCGGCATCGCGTTGATCTTCACCAGCGGGATGCGGGCGACCGAGGAAATGATCGCCTGGCCGTAGGAGCCGTTCGATTCCGCGTTGATGTCGCGGTCGATCAAGTCCTTGTTCTCGGTCAGCAGATACCACTGAGCCGGGGCCAGTGCGCCAGTGAACTCCTGCGGGTTGTCCGGCAGCAGCTTCTCGTCGAACAGCATGCGGGCGTTGCGGAACGCATCGGCCAGCACGGTCGGATCGGAGGCCATCGTGGCGGCCTTGATGATGGCACCACCCGGCTGGCCTTCGACCTTGCCTTCGGTGGTACGAGCGGCCAGGATCGCGCAGCGCAGCTCGTTCTGCATGCGCTTGAGCGCCAGCTCCGCACCCTGCTGACGGGTGTACTCGGAACGCACGTCGTAGTGGTTCATCGCCTCGTCGATGTTGGCGATGAAGGCGTGCGAGATCAGCATCGGATCGAGGGTGATGATGGTCTCGTTGTGCTCGACCACCAGGCCCTTGATCTCGGTGCCCGGCACATGGTACTCGGAGCCGATGGTGCCGACGTTCGGGAACGAGGCGGACTTGCCGCTCTCGATGTTGCGCACCGACACGCGGCCGTCCAGCTTGTAGTTCTCGACGAAGCTGGTGATGGTTTCAGCAGTGTAGTTCTGCTTGAACAGCGCCCAGGCGTCGCCGTTGGCCTGGGCTTGACCCAGGCGGGAGGGGATTGCGTCCGACATTTAGTCCTTGCTTGAGGTTGAGTGGATTACTTGAACAGCGGCGACACGGCCAGGCGGGCGGAGACTTCCGCGCGGTAAGCCGGATCACGGTGGTAGCGCACATCGCGCATCGCTTCGACGACCTGCGCCTGCGACTGGAACGGCTTGGGGCCTGCATCGGCGTTCGATGCGGTCTTGCCATTCAGAAGGCGGCCGTTGCCGCCACGGAGGGCGACGAGGCCCTGGACTGCCAGCGCTGCGCGGCCGGCGTCGCCGGACTGCACCGCTTCGTTGAACGCCCGCTTCTGCTCGGCGCTCAGGTTGGTCTTAGCCCACTGGACCAGGCCGTCGTAACCGGCCTTGCCACCTGCGGGCGAGTAGACGGCGTTCTCGTAGGTCTGCACGCGAGCGCGCAGGCCATCGACGTACACGTCCACCAGCTCCTTCGGATAGCCCGCGTCCTGGAGCTTCTTGTAGCTCTCCTCGGACAGCGAGCCGTTCGAGTTGAACTCGGTGGCGAAGTCGTCCAGGTTCAGGCCAGCCCGCGCCAAGGCGTCACGCGCGTCATCCGCGGTGGCGTCGTCGATGGTCGCGGGGCCGCCCTTGCCACCCTTGTCGTCGGCTGGCGTGCTCAGTTGTGCGTAGGCGGCTTCCAGCTCCTCCACGGTCTTGTACTTGCCGCCGAACAGGCGCTCGCCATCGGTGCCACCCTGCGCGCCCGGTGCGGGCTGCTGGGTGTCCTGGGAGTTCTGCGGCGGCTGCTGACCTGGGGTCGGCTGGCCGTTGATGCCGTCAAGGCTGACGGTCACTTCGGACTTGCCCGGCTGCGACATTACTTGTCCTCGGGCTTGTAGTTGACGATGACCAGGCCGTTCGTCTTGCGGGTGATCTCGGCCTTGCCCTTACGCTCGACGCTCGGAGCCTTCGGGGCTTCCTTGGTCGGCTTGGCGGGCTTCTCGGTGGTTTCGTTCGACATTGCGTCCTTCTCGGGGTTACGGGGTTTGGGTCATCGCTGAGGCGATATTCGGAGCGGCACGGACCATCGCCTCCTGCGCCGAGGCGTCCTGCTGCTCGGCAGCAAGCTCGTCGTCGGAGCGGATCAGGCCCTTGGTGGAAATGTCGGAAGCGGCGGCCAGTCGGGAGATCGCCTCGCCACTGTTGAGGCGGCGCGCCTTCTCCTCTGCGCCGACAAGCGCATCCACTGCCTGACCGAACTCGATCAGCTTGTTCAGGTCGTGGCCGCGGCCGAGGGCGGCGATGCCAACGGTGATGCGCGGCTTGATGAGTTCCTGCGGCAGCTCGGGCAGGCGACCCTGCTTCTGGAGCTTGTGCAGGCGGCGGCGGATCAGCGGCAGCAAGAGCTGCTCGCCCGACATCGCCATGAAGCCGCTGAGGGCGTCGTCGAGTTCCTGGGTGAGCACCCGGATTTCGTAGGCGGTCACGCGCTCGCCGGGGCGCTGCACGGCGGACTTCACGCCGAAGATCAGCTCCAGCGAGTTCGCCAGCCCTTCGGCCTCCTGACGCACGAAGTTCAGGTCGTAGGCTTTCTGGAGCTGGAGCGTGGTCACGTCGCTGGCCTCGCCACGCAGCACCGCGCCGGACTCGGCCTCGGTGAGCTGGCGCTCGCGGATCGTCGAGGTCGGCTTGAGGAACATGATGATCTTCGCCAGCGCGGCGGCACCCTTACGGATCGCCTTGCGCAGCGCCTCCAGCGACTCGAACGCGCCCACGTAGTCGTAGACCAAGCCCTCGCCGTAGTCGTCCACGAGGGACGGCGGCGCGCACAGGGGAATCCACGGGCAGGCGTCGATGGGGTAGGTGCCCACGGTCTCGGGGACTTCGACGCCCTCGACCTCCTGGACCACTTCCCACTCCTTGCCATCTTCCGAGCGACGCACCCAGGTGTAGAGGTTCACGTCGTCGTTCTTGGTCTTTTCGTCGCGTTCCTGGGCGAGCTTCTGCATCACCGCCGCGCGGATCGAGTCCGGCAGCATGGCCGGGGCGATCTTGTCGAGCGTGATGATCTCCAGCACGTTGCCCAGGCCGTCGCGGTCGGTCACGTAGGAGGTCAGCGGATACAGCTTAGGCTTGCCCTCGTCGGGGTCGTAGAGCAGGAAATTGCCGAGGACGATGGCGTGCTTGGCCGCCTCGCTGAGGACCGGGCGGACGCCGCTGGTCTCCAGGTCGTTGACGATGACCCGCTCCACGTCCACCAGCGCGGCCTCCAGTTCGGAGGTCTCCACGCCAGCCTGCTCGGCGATGTTCTCGGCGACTGCCTGGTCAGGCGCGAGCTTGAACACCGAGGCGTTCGGCGGGAGCCAGGCCAGCACGATCTTCGAGGCCAGGGCGTTGACGCACTTCGGGCCGGTGTCGATGTAGGCGGAACCGGGGGTACGCGATTTCGCGCCCTCGTCCACCCACAGGCGGGGCAGGGTAACCTTGGCGCAGCGCTTGGCGCGCGTCTCGGCTTCTTTGCGGTTGGACTTGAGATCGCCGTAGCGCTTCGCGGCCGTCTGCTTCTCGGCCGAGGTCTGCTTGGCGTCAGCCATTCGGAATGGTCAGTCCTTGGTACTGCGTTGCGTTGTTCAGGTCCAGTCGGACCTTGGACTTACGCCGCTGATCGGCCGCGTGGCCGGTCGGCTGGGTGTCCTGGCGGGTCAGCAGGATCGGGTCTTTCTCCTGCTGGTCCGGCATGTTGGGCTTGCTGCACATGATTAGCGGGCGCGGTGCTCCATCTGCTCGACCTTCCGCAGCGCCTTTAGCCGGAGGATCAGGCGGCGCTCGCCCTGCCGGAGCAGGAACTCCTCCTTCGGCTTGGCGGGGTCGTAGATCACTTCGGGGTGCAGTTCGTCCAGGAGGTCGATCAGGTCGTAGGAGTGCAGAGGGATTTGCATAGAACTCCTGGGTTATGAATAGGTGGGGAAACTGTCGTTTCCCCCGATGATGACCACTAAACCCTTAGAGTCGGGCCAGCGATTCCGCGACCATCCGCAGGCGGTGGATCGGGCCGTTGTTGTCGATCACGGTGTCGATCAGGTCGCCGTGGACGCCTGCCTCGGAGGCATGCGCCGAGACCGGGGCCGCGCTGTCGCGGAGCACCTGGACCACCTGGCCGCCCCACTCACGGATGAACTGCGCCTCGTTGTCGAAGCGAACGTCCGACACCACGACGCCAGCAGCGCCGTCGCGGCGGGCCTGACGGATCTTCTGCGCGACCACCTTGACCCACAGGTCGCGGTCGATCATTTCACGGCCCCACTCGGTGCCCACGGTCTGCATCAGGCGGCGCGGGGTCTGCCCGTTGAGCCAGTCGAGCGGCTCCTCCTTGAGCGGGCCGTCCTCCATCGCGGACACCGGCAGGCCGGTGATGTCCGCCACGAAGGCGCGGATCGGGGCCGCGAAGGACAGCTTCACGAAGCCGTGGTCGCTGACCAGGAACTCGGCCAGGGTGTCTTTGCCGCTGCGGGCGCGGCCGGTGATTCCGATGATCTTCATGGGGACTCCAAAAGAGAAACCCGGCCTTAGCCGGGTACAATTCGTGTTCGTTATGGAAGGAGACAGGTATGGCGAGTTCTACGCCGAGTAACACAAACGGAGCGGAAATCTCTGAGCTTGCACAGAAGCTCTATGGCCTACAGGAGGCGATGGATGCGCTCGTGGCATCAGGGCAAGCACAAGGAATTCAGCGAGAGCGCTACGATGCGGCCAAGCAGCTCATCACAGATAAGCTCACTGAGTTCAGCTGCACGTATGAAACGTTGACTACGCCGAAGGCGATCCAGCTTTGGGTTTTCAATAGCCGAGAACCCGTAAGTCGGAATCCGTCAGAGATTGCACACTGGAAGCAGTTCTACGTGGACGAGTTGCGGTAAGCAGGATCAGGTGGCTTGGTTGTCGTCAGGCGAAACACCGGGCGATCAGCCAAGCCGCGCCAGCAACGCCGACAGCGGCCGGCCACAGCTTGACGCTGCCAGCCGAGCGGTACAGGGTGCGTTCGAGGGTGTTGAGGCTGCGCCACCACAGCCAGGCAGCGCCGTAGGCGACGAAGGCGAACAGCACGGCCAGCACGGCGACGATGGTGATGAACAGGATCAGGGTTTCCACAGCTTCACTTCCTTGGTCTTGGGGTTGTAGTCGCCGTAGCGCAGGATTCGCGCGAGGCGTGCTTGGCGGATCGCATCGTGCTTCGACAGCGGCTCGGTGCCGCCGCGGGGGATGCGGGTGGTGTAGGTGGTGACGACGGTGTTCCACAGAGCGCCGAGGTGCTCCTCGACGGACGCATCGCGGTACGCCTCGTGGATGGGCATGAGCAGCTCGTCCGCGCCCTTGTGGCCGATGCCGGGGAAGCCGGGGTAGTTATCCACCTGGTCGCCCGTGAGCACCTGCTTCATCCAGAACAGGTCAGCGTCGTGAGCCGAGATCGGCCGGACGCCCACGTCGGGACGGTTGGGGTTGTAGAGACGGATGCCGGGGATCGTCTGCATGTCCTTGTCGATGGACACGACGATGCGGCTGCCTGGCGCGCGCTTCGGATTCGGGTGCGAGGCCAGCAGCCCCAGCACGTCGTCACCTTCCAGGTTCTCGATCTCCACGATCTTGTCGCCGAACTCGTCGTAGACGAACTCGTCGAGCACGTACCACAGGGCAGGCTTGTCCTTGCTGGCACGGTTGAGCTTGTAGGTTGGGTCGATGTCCTTGCGGAAGTTGTGCTTCTTGCAGGACAGGGCCAGCAGGTAATCACGCGCGCCGAACTTCTCGACGATCTCGTCGATGTAGTCCTCCAGCTTCGCCTTCGCGCGCTCGGGCTGGATCGCTTCGACCTTGTTGCCGTCGCCGTTCCAGTCGATGTTCGCGGTGTTCGAGAACGCGAGCTGGTAGCGCAGCACATCGGCGTCGATCAGTAGCAGGGGGCCGCGCTTGTTCATGCGTCCACCCACTGCCATCCCAGGAACGCCAGCGCGAACCAGCGGTGCAGCCAGTTCGGACGCTCCCGGACCTGCACGAAGAAGTTGCCGCCAATGACCCAGGAACCGGCCGCCTGCGGTGGCCGATAGGTGACGTAGGAAGTCATGGCCGCTTCTCCGGGTGGCGCTCATACCACGCCTGTAGCTCGGCGGCGTAGCGCTTCATTCCGGCCTGGTACTCCGGGCCGTCGCCGAGCGGGTACTCGTGCTCGTCGCACACGAAGTCGGTGGTCGGGATGGTGTACGGAATCTGCGTGCAGGAGTTCCCCGTACACATCGACTGCCACATGATGATGTAGGAGTTCTCGCTGTGCCCTTTCAGGCACGAGCCATAGTCCGCACTCGGCGGCCAGGGCTTCATATCGCACGCAGCGAGGCCAGCACACAGCGCCAGGATCAGGAGAGCGCGCTTCATACCATGCTCTCGTGTACGGCGACCCAGCACTTCTCGCTAACGCGGCGGATGAAGTAGGTCGCGGTGCTCCACTCCACGGGGCGCAGCATGCGCTCGGTGCAGCACGGGCACTTGGCGTTGTAGGCATGAACCTCGGGCTGGTGTTCGAGCACAGCCACGCGGTAGGTGGTACACGGATCGATCACGCGGACATCGCCGTCAGCGGGGCCGCCAATGAAATGCACGCGAAGCCGGTTCTCGTTCATCGGTTCGATTCCTTGAGGACTTCCAGGGCGCTCGCCTTGTCGGCGTTGCAACGCTGGAGGCCGTCCTCGGCGTTGCCGCCGAAGCGGTAGAGGTCGTAGGTGGTGGTGGTCGGGTCAGCCATCACGGCGTCGAGTGAGGAGTGCGTGCCCTCAATGACGGTCGGCTGGAGGAACTGCTCCGGCACGACTTTCGAGGTGTGCGCGGCGCAGCTCGTCAGGAATGCGGCGAGACAGGTAATCGCCAGTTTCCGGGTCAGCATTTGCTGCAATCTCCACAGAGCGGTTGGTGGTGGCGCGGGCGTTCCGCAGCGCTGCATCGAAGGCAGAGCGGCGCACGGCTTCGCGGTTGAGGGTCTCGACGGTCTGCTTGAGGTCGGCCAGTTCCTTTGCCGACTCCTCCAGCTCCGTCACGCGCTGGGCCATTGCGGTGTACTTCCAGGCTGCGAAGCCGCCTGCCGCGAGCGCGGCAACGACCAGCAGCGCCGCGAGGGCGCGCAGGATGTTGGTTGGGTTCATCGGTTCTCTTGGACGTAACAGGCGACTCGCAGAAGCTCCGAGGGAGTCGCGTCGGACTTGATCTGATTCGCGCGTGCGGAGATCACGCGCACGTTGCCCCGGACGTAGCCGAGGTCAGGTTCGATGCGGTCGAGCGTGGGTGAGTTGGGGCCTTGGGCCTTGCGCCCGACAGCGCGGTACAGCGGGATGCCCAGTGCCGGGCAGAAGTCGGGGACCACGATGTCGTCCGACGTGAGGTCGAACGGCAGTCCCTTCCTAGCTGCCCGGCGTTTCGCTTGGCGCACCAGGGCGAGTGCAATGTCCCGCTTGCCGCGGGTCAGTGCGTCTCGGCCCAATTCCTTCCGATCTTGAACTCGCCATCGAGCGGACAGCGGAAGCCGAAGTAATCGCCAGCCTTGCGGATGGCAGCCTGGGCGGTCTTGCCCACGAACTCGGCCTTGTCCTCGTCCACTTCGATTTGCCACTCGTCATGGACGTTGGCGAGGAACTCGTAGTGGACGCCCGGCACCAACCCTGCGGCTTGCAGGTCGGCGTCGAGGATCACCAGGGCTTTCTTCATCACCAGCGCACCGGCCGACTGGAGCAGGGTATTGAGCGCGGCGTGGTCGCTGCGGATGTGCAGCTTCCGGCCGTCGAGACCGATCAGGTATCCCTTCTCGGCCGCGCGCTTCTTGACCCCGCGTACCAGCTTCTCCAGCGCAGGCAGCCCGGCCAGGAACTTCGAGCGGAGCTTCGCCCCGGCCTGGCGACCCTTGCCAACGATGGAGCCGAGCTTCGCGTCGCCTGCCCCATAGAGGAAGGCGTAGATGAAGGTCTTGGCGTTGTCGCGGGTTGGCAGTCCTGCCGCCGATTGGTTGACGGAGTGGATGTCGCCTTCGAGGATGACCTTGGCGTACTCGCCGCCGTCGTGCTTTGCCATGAAGTGCGCCAGGCAGCGCAGCTCCAATCCCGAGGCGTCCGCGCCGACCTGGAGCTTCCCTGTTGGGACGCAGAACAACGAGCGGCACTCGAATCCGTAGCCGCCTTCCTGGCCCTTGAGGATTCCCTTCTCCTTCGAGTGCTGGACCTTCGGCACCTGAGCGATGTTCGGCTTCGAGTGCGTCATGCGGCCGGTCACCGCTGCGTTCTGATTCACGCTGCCGTGGATGCGGCCGTCCTTCTTGATGGCCTTGAGCCACGCCTCGTCGCCTTCGGCGAGCTGGCCGAGGCGCTTGTTGACGATGAAGTGCTCCAGCAGGAGCGGGATGATCGGGAACTTGAGCGCGCCCAGGACTTCTTCGTCGATCTTCGGCTGGCCCTTCTCGGTGAACTCCTGGGGCTGCCAGCCGTACATTGCAGTCAAGCGGTCAGCAATGTGCTGGCGGCTTGCCGGGTTGAACACCACGTCCTTGTAGGTCGTGACCTCCACGCCCTTGACGTAACCGCGGCGCTTGTCGTCGCGCTTCGGTACGAACTTGCGCTTCACCACCTTCCACGGCGGAATGACCTTGCGCAGCTCGGCCTCCAGCGCAGTGCGCCGGGACACGAGGATGCACTCCAGCTCACGCGCCTTCTCCTGATCGAACAGGTAGCCGTAGCGCTGCTGACGCGAGAGGATCGGCGCGACGGCCTGCTCCAGCTCGATGGCCTCGGTAGGGAGGCCCTTGCTCATCAGCAACGCGAACAGCGCTTGCGTGACCGCAACGTCCTGGTCGCAGTAGTCGTCCATTTCCTGAGACCACTGTGCCCAGGGATCGAGGCCGCGTGCGGCCATCTGCGCCGCGTAGTCGCCTTTCCAGCGACCGAGGCGGTAGCCCCACGCTTCGAGGGCGTGGCGGCCGATCAGCTTGCCCGGCAACACCGGGTTCGCTCCCTGCTTCTTGCGGGCCTTGAAGTCGCGGTCCTTGAGGTCCGGGTAGACCAGCGTGGACATCAGCAACGTGTCGAAGTACGCCTGGACCTTGAAGTCCGGGAACACCTTGGCGATAGCCGGAATGTCGAATCCGGCGATGTTGTGGCCGACAACGCGCTTGGCCTTCTTGAGCCTCTCGACGGCCTGACGGACTGTCATTTCGCCCGTGCCGTGATCGTTGGCGGACAGGATGGGACCGCGCGGTGCGCCGGTCTCATCTACCTCTTGGAGGGAAATGCAGTGGATCGTGTCAAGTTCGTCGAGGAGGCCATTGGTCTCGCAGTCGAATACGAGGATCAACGGCGGTCCTCCTTACGGGTAGCCGTGGTTGGTTACGGGGATTGCGCGGACGCGGCGGCGGGCGCGGAGGATGTACTCCGGCTCGGGGGCCTTCGGCGGCGTGTGGACGCCCTGCGGCGCGTGGCCGGGGAAGTCGTCGTCCTCGAACAGTTCGTCCTGCTCGGGCTGGTCGGGATGCAGCGTGTAGCCGTAATCCTCGACGTAGTGCGTGATGCGGCGGATGGTGCGCTCGGTGCCGTTGTTGTTCAGCACGAACAGCAGCTTCTCCGATGCGTCGGCAACCGCGCCTTCGAGGGATACGACCACCACCTCGTCGGTGCTGGGTTCGTAGATGGCGACGTGGGCGCAGCACCGCAGATCGAACCGGGCGCAGTGCTCGTGCGGCGTACCGAACTCGAAGCCGATCAGGCTCACGAGGTGACCCTCGGGCGAGCGGAAGTTGCGGATGCCGTTCGGAGCGGCCTCGCTGGTCCAGTCGTTACGGCCGCTCAGGTACGCGGCCACGTAGGTGTAGCTCGCCAGTGACACGAAGAAGCAGTCGATGTCCTTGATTTCGGTCCCGTCGTAGAACGCGCGCAGGCTTCCGCCACCCAGGATCACCAGGTGGCGGACTTCGGCCGGCAACACGTCGAACAGGGACCGAGCGTGTTGCTCGGCAGTCATGGTTGGTCCCTTAGCGGATCAGGTTGGTGAAGCGCTCGGCGACGCGCAGGGCGCGCTCGGCTTCTTCCTCGTGCTCGTCGGCCTGCGAGTGCAGGACATCGGCCTTGTCGCGCAGCGTCGATGCGGTGGCGATGCGGTCGGCGCTGATCTTGAACAGCTTGTCCACCTGGCCCTCCAGCACCTTCACCACGTCGGTCACGGTGTCCTTGCGGAACGGAGCGGTCAGCAGGTCGATTGCGATGGCGACGATCTCTTTCATTGGGGTAGTTCCTCGGCTTTGATGTGGATGACCACGCGCCGCCCAGGCTTGCCGTACATGACACGGCAGGCTTGGTCGGAGCGCGGGAGTTGGTAGGGGAGAACGAGGCTCTCAGCGAAGGAGAGCGGCGCATCAGCTGGGATGAAGCCGACGACCGAGCGGCCGTCAGTAGTCGGAGGTGGATACATCGGATGACTCGTCGGCGAAGTCGCCGTATTCGCCCGGAGCATCTGCATTGAGCAGGCGGCCGGATGCGTGGTCGTAGCTGTAGTAGAGAACCTGGCCGTTCGACTGGCCGGTGAAGCGATCCTTTAGGACGCGGAAGGTCGTGCAGTTGCGCTCGGCCTCGTTCTCGGCCTGCGTGTTGCGCTCCAGGCCGAACGCGAAGTGCGTCCAGAAGCCAATCGCGCGGCTGCCCTTGAAGTGGCGGAGCATCACGCGCCCGCCTTCCTCGTGTGGCTTGCCTTCCGGCGTGGCGAGGTGCGAGACCAGGTAGATGCAGATGAGGTGGCGCTGCGCGAACTGCGCGATCTTCGCCATCGTGTCCTCCAGCATCTTCCGCTCGTCCTCGGCACCGGCTGCAAACGACGTGAGGTTGTCGAGGACGATGTGCTTGACGCCCTCGGCGACGACCATGTGGGCCATCTTGGCTTCGATCACGTCCCACTCGGACGAGCCGAAGTGGTCGTAGATGAACACCTGGCCCTTGTCGAGAATCTCGAACGCGGCTTCCAGCTCCTCCTGCGTCCAGCTCCCATCGGGGACGTGGAAGCGGCGGCCAGCAACCTTGCCTGCCATGCGCTTCGCCGTCTCGACCGGCTGCTGCTCCAGGAAGAACAGGCCAACGCGGTCGCCGGTTTCCTGCGCGATGAAGGCTGCTTCCTCCATCAGCCAGTCGGTCTTGCCGATGCCGGTGCCCGCGCCGAAGGTGTAGACCTCGCCGTACCGCTTGCCGTAGGTCAGCGCGGTGAGGCGCGGGTCGTGCCAAGGCATGCCCATCGAGACCGGCTTGAGTGCCTTCTCCTTGAGGGAGCCGAACGTCACCACTCCATCGGGGCGCTTGGTCTGCGCTTCGTAGATGGCGCGGGTGATCGCCTCGGCATCGCCACGCTGGAGCAGCTCGTTCGGGTCTTTCGCCGGGAGCTGTGCGATCTTGGCCTTGCCGGGAGTCAGCAGCAGCGCCACTTCCTGCGCGGCGGCTTGGCCCGGTTCGTCCATGTCGAACATGAGCACAACCTCGTCGAAGCCGTTGACCCACTCCAGCTCGCGCTTGATGGACTTGGCCGCGCCTTGCGCTCCGTTCGGAACGGACACCACCGGCCAGCGGAGGCCGAGTGCCTGCGCCACGGAGAGCGCGTCGATCTCGCCTTCGGTGATGACGAGGCGTCGCCCCGGTTCGTAGAGGTGCTGGCCGAACAGCCCGCACGCCTTCGAGTCGCCGATGAATGAGAACTTCTTGTCGGGGTAGCGGAGCTTCTGCGCGACGATGCCGCCATCGCGCTTGTAGTTGGCGATCTGCACGGTCTTGCCGTGCTTGTCCTTGCCGATCCAGTAGCCGTACTTACGGCATGCTTCCTCAGTGATACCGCGCTTCGCCAGGGCTTGCGGTTCACCCTTCGCAAAGTCGCTCATGGTTTTCCTGCTGGTGGGTTGAGAGACCTCCTCGCCTTCGGCTGGCTCGTAGTGACCGCAGCCGAAGCAGTAGCCGTGCCCGTCGCTGTAGCGCGCAAGGTTGTCCTTGCTGCCGCAGTTCGGGCACGGCTCTTTGTGGAGGTATTCGGAGTCAGCGCTTTGCACGCTCCACGGACCACATGCGCTTGCGGTAGGAAATGCCGAGGCGACGATTCAGCGCACCCTTGACGGTGCGGCCCAGGCCGCGGAACGGCTTGTCGGCGCGCGCCCATGCGCGCTCGAAAGCCAGGCGCATCGCGGACGGAATGACGGTGGTAGCGGTGTTGGTCATGCGTTCTTCTCCAGCAGGAACTTGGTGAATGCGGCGACTTCTTCGGTCGCATCGTTGGCGTCGAGGCCCAGCTCGTCGGTGCAGTAGTTGCGATACAGCTGGAGCAGCGCATCGACGCGGTACTGCTTCGGAGCGCGGCGCGCTTCCAGGAGCGGAGCCTTGCTGCGGCGCTGACGGCGCGACAGGCGATAGCGCGTGTACCGCTGCCCCGAGGCGTCCTCGCAGGTCTGCGTTTCGATCTCGAAGCCAGCAGCGCGCAGCTCATCGACGCGCGAGGCGAGGCGGCGGATGCGGTAGACGCCTTCGGCCTGCCACGAGGTCAGGTGCGAGTGGCGACGCAGGTGATCCAGGACGACCTGGGTTTGCGGGGGCAGCGGTTTCACGTTGGGTTCTCCTATCGAGGGAAGTCAGGTGCCCACACGACGGGCTTGCCGTAGGCGGCGAGCAGGCGTCGCAGCGCGGCGTGTTGGGCTTCGGTGAAGTTGTCCTCGGGCTGCATGGCGTCGTTGACGCCGCCCAGGAGGCAGACTTGGTATGCGGATTGGTTGTGCTTACCGGCGAGAGCGCCGGGCTGATTCAGCGGGCGACCGTCGTAGATCGAGCCGTCACGTTCGATGACGAAGTGGACGGCGATCTTCGAGTAGCCCTGCGAGCGGTGCAGGCGTGCGAGTTCTTCGCCGGTCGTGACCTGCTCGGGGCGGGTCATGCTGGCGAGGACGAACAGCGCCTCTACCGATTCCAGAGGTTTGAGGCGCACTTAGAGTTTGTAGAGGTGGACTTCGGTGCGTGGTTCTTCGTCCGGCTGCGCCCAGCGCTTACCGGAGAGCAGCCACATGACTTGCTTGTCGTCGGCCCAATAGCCGGTGGCTTTGGTCACAACGTCCATCGGCCCCTTGGCGAGGTTGTCCACGTCGCCCTTGGGAAACGCGGCCTTCGAGGTCTTGGCGCGTTTGCATACCGCGATGATGACCACTAAAACCGGATCGGTCGGCGACAGGTCCAGATCACCGGCTGGCAGATGCTTCTCTGCGGCTTCCTTCCAGGTCTTGTAGGTCTTGCCGTAGTAGACGCCCCAGCGCGAAACCTTCGGGCGCGAGGCGGGCACCGGGTCAAACGGGAACGTGAGGGAGGCCAAATGCTTGGCCCCCCTCGCGGTGTTCACGATGACCGACAGCGGATCAGTAGTCGCCGTCATCGCCCTCGTCGTCGGAGTCGCTGTCGTCGTCCGAGTCGTCATCGCTGTCGCTGAACGGCGCGCTGTCGGCGGCCTCGTAGCCGTCCTCCTCGCCGAAGCCGTAGTCCTTGGCGTTGCGCTGGCCGAACTCGACCAGCTCGATCACCTGGACGGCGACCATGTAGCAGGTCAGGTAGAACTTCTTGGCCGATTCGACGAACGAGCCGCCGATCTCGTAGGAGACCTTGAGTTCGCTGCCGCCGCCGATCTGCGGCGGGTTGTCGATCTTCTTGCCGCGGGCGTCGAAGATGTCCGGGCGCATGGTGAACTTCTTGCCGGTGCGCTTGCTGACGCCGCTGGCCTTCATCTTGAACTTCACCAGCACGCGGCCGGTGTCATCGCCGTTCTCGTCGGTTTCTTCGGTGAACACCGGGGCCACTTCGGCACCCTTCTTCTTCTTCGGGTTCTCGCTCAGGAACTCCTGGAACAGCTCGTCGCGCCGGGTTTCCAGCTTCTTCGCCAGCGCCTTGAAGTCCTTGTCGTTCGGGTCGAACGCCAGGCTCACGGTGTATTCGCCTTCCGGCTTGAACTTGGTGTCCGGTTCGTTCAGGCGCGGCCACACGGCGGTGCCCTTGGGGGAGACGAATCGTTCGCGCTTCTTGGTTGCCATCAGTTGTCGGTCTCGTAGTTGGTCGGGAGATAGATGCCCGCGCGCCACAGGTCAGCGGCGGCGGTCAACGGGGTGTCGGCGGAAATGCCGAAGGCTTCGTCGATGTCGAAGCCGATGAGCGCCTCGTCGATGAAGGCGTCGGTGATCGGGTCACGCATCACGGGTAGTGCGGTTTCAGCTCGCGCTCCGCGTAGCGGCGCACGGCGTTGAGGGTGTTGACCTGCCGGTAGCGGCAGTCCTGCTCCATGCGCGAGACGACCCGCAGCACTTCCATCGGATCGAGGCCGAGCACTTCGCAGAAGTTCTTGAAGGCGCACGCCAAGCCGATCACCTGATCGGCCGGGTGGCCGAGGGACTGCACGCTGTCGATCACTACGAAAGCGCCGCGTGCGGCGCTCTCGGCAGAACGTGAGTGCAGTCCGTCGATGACGCGATCACGCACCTGCGTGCAGCTCCGTCATGCGGTGCTTGAACTCCTCGACCGTGCCGTGTTCGGCCGGGTTGTAGATGCCGAGGACCACACCGAAGTGGTCCTGGGCAACGTAGGTGTTCAGTGCGTGCTGGTAGTTGATGCTCATGTTGACGTTCTCGCTTGGGGTATCAATTGCCAAAGGGGGATGGACTAGGCAAAGAAATAGCGCGACTCCAGCACCAGGCTGAGGTCCAGGTCGCCATGCGGCGGGAGGGGTGGGAGTTTCTCTGCCGCTTCTGGCGGGAGCTGCTCGACGAGTTGCTGTCGGAAGTCGGCCAGTACGTCGCCGCTGTATTGATCGACGAACGCCTGCCGGAGTGCGGCGGCGAGGATTGCTGCCTGGCCCGCGTGCGTACCGTAGGAGTCGTGGATCATGGCGAACGACTCGATGCCGTTCTCTGCCGCGAGGCAGGTGGTCAGCATCATGTGGCTGGCGTCGCAGGAGTGGACGAAGTTCGGACTGATCCCGAGGGTCTGCCTGCGACGGTCGAGCTTAGTACCGCCGATGTTGACCACTAAATTCACCTCGCGGCCTCCGACGTGCGGCCGGATGCGGACGCCTTCCTCCTCGCGGTACTCCTGGAGGACCGGGAAGCCAGCGGGGGTCGTCCAGCTCACCGGCAGGTCGGCCGACGAGGCGACCTTGGAGGCGTCACGCAGCCAGTCCATCGCCGCGCGGGCTGCGATCACGACCTCGCCGATGCACTCCCACAGCAGGGTCGCCAGGTACTCGGCGGTCTCCCAATCGTCCTCCATGCCCAGCTTCTTGAACTTGGAGAGCACCTGGGCGCGCATGCCCGACTTCGTGACGCCGTAGGGCAGCGTCATCACCGGCTGCTTCACGATGTCGCGGGTGAGCTGGCCGTCCAGCTTGATCGCCAGCGGGTCGCCGCTCTCGGCACGGGCGCGCAGCTTCTCCTGGGCCACGTCTTTCACGCGCGAATAGATGTCGGCGGGCTTCGGCTGCGGGATCAGGTTGGTGGCTGCACCGCCCACGGAGTCGCGGAGCATGGCCGAGAAGTTCTGGAGGCCGTTACAGGAGCCGTCGAGCGCGATGGGCAGATGGGAGACGTGATCGCGGCCGTTGAGGCTGTAGCCGAGCCACTCGAAGCACGCTGCCAGCGCGCAGAACGGGCTGTCGGCGTCCATCCAGAAGCGTTGGCCGTCCAGCGGATCGAGGGCGCTGTCGAGAATCTGCTCCTCGTGCTCGCGCACCCAGGCCACGCGCTCCTCGAACGACACCTTGTCCACGCCGAAGCAGTTGGCGACGTGGATGGCGAGCCAGTAGGCACCGTCCTCGCCGAGCGGCACGCCTTGGGCGAACGTCAGCAGGCCCTTGGCCGCATCATCACCCTGCGGGGTCAGCGTCGGGGGCAGGGGGTAGCACCGGCCGCGGAAGTCGAGGTTGTGAGGGAAGTAGATCGCGGGGTACTCGGCGAACTTCTCCGCCAAGGCGATCTTCTGCGCGGCGGCGAGGCGGGTGGACACGCTGCGCGCGTTGGCCTCGTAGACCTTGGCGCGGTCGCGCTTCCATTCCTTGAACTCGTCGGCGTGGTGCTCCTTGAAGTAGTCCGGGTCGGTCTCCAGCAGGGCAGGGCGGCTCGGCAGGTCCATCAGTTCACGCTCCGGCAGCCCGGCGACACCGCCGCCTGCGTTCCACAGCTCGCGCATGACCTCTAGGACGGGCACGTTCACCTTCCAGGCGGTTGCCTGGATGGCGTTGAGGGCCTGGTAGACGTTGGGCATATCGACCAGCGCCAGCTCGCGCTTGTAGGCGCGGTTGCGGGTACGCACGAGGTCAGCCCGGCCGCCGATGTCGGTCAGGTAGCCGCCGTCGCGGGGCGTGGTCCACGGACGGGGCGGGACGACCATCGGCATCAGCACCGGCTGGTACAGGGCGGCGCTGTCGTGGGCCTTGGTCAGCCAGTCGAGCACCTTCTGATTCCCGGCGATGAGCAGGTGGCGCTTGCCGCGCTCGGCGACGGTGACCAGCTCGACCAGCCCGGTCGCCTCGACGAACAGCTCGATGAGCTTCATGCCCACCAGCAGCGCGTCCTTGTCGGACAGGTAGAGGCGCTTGTCGTCCTCGGGGGCGAACTCGGCGTCGGCGATGACGTGCCGCATGACGGCGGTGGAGTGCCGGGCCGAGGTGGACTTCTTGAGCTGCTCCTGGACGACCCGGTACAGGCCGGGGTGCTTCTCGCGGAGCAGGGAGAAGTTGATCTCGTTGGCGACCTCGTGGCCCAGGGTGATCGCCACGGACACCGCCTTGCGGTGATCGGCGACCAGCGCGTTGACGCAGGTGAAGCTGGTCAGATAGGCGAGGGCGTGGGGGTTCAGGTGGCGGATGAATTTGAGGGCGGCGTGGCGCTTGCCCGGCTTGCCGGTGTCGGCTTCGGCCACGAACGCCATGATCGCGGCGGCGGTGGCGTCGATGCTCTCCATGACCAGCTTGCGGCCGGGGCCGGTCTCGGCCTCCTGGCGCTGCTCCCTGATCTTCTCGTAGCGGGCAATGCCCAGGCTGGTGCTTTCCTTCTCCAGTTCGAGCTGGGCGGCGTGCAGGTCGTTCTCTTGCCAAGTCGTCATCGTTTGCCCTCGGGGGATGCAAAAGTCAAAACGGGAGGACCGCACCGGGGGCTGCCCGGTACGGTCCTGAGTGGTTCGGTTGTTGGTCCTGGGTGGACCTATGTGGAACTGTAGTAGTCCTCGGTGGTGAACAGCAATGAGTAGTTCTGAATGGTTGTCCTAGGAGGAGGTCCGCCGAAGATGACCACTTTATTCGGCGTCACCTGGTGTCACCTGTCGCGGCACCCGGCGTCACCTATATGTCACCCGAAGCGTCACCTGATAGACTGGAACGCTGTAAGTAGTTGAGTGGTCAGCACTAATCGGCAGGGGCTTCGGGATTTAGGTTCCAGTGCCGCAAGGCGTGGGGGTTCGAGTCCCCCCTTTCGCACCAGCCGAGGTGCGTCCATGGCCGGCCAGCCACTCCCCCTGCAATGCCACTGGCAGATGCCGCATCTGCCCAAGTGTTGGCCAGCGGTCTTCACATAGTCGTTATACTTGTTGGCCGCATCGCGTGGCCGGATTTGCTGCGCTTACAACAAGGAAGGGGGGATTCATGAAGAAGTTTCTGAAGTGGGCGATCATCGTGATCGTGGTCCTGTTCGTGGGCCTGATGGCACTCGGCATGCTGGTCGACGCCAACAAGACGCCTGAGCAGCGTGCAGCCGAGACCGCTGCGCGTGAGCAGCAGCGTACCGAAGCCGCAGCCGCCAGGGAGCAGGCCAAGGCCGACGCTGCGGCATCGAAGGAGCGCGCCAAGGCCGAGGCCGAGCAGAAGAAGCTCGACGAAGAGCGTGCCGCGCTCGACGCGCTGCCGCAGGTGACTGTTGCCGAGCTGGCCAAGGCCTACGAGGAGAACACCGTTGCCGCCGACCAGAAGTTCAAGGGCAAGCGCTACCGCGTTTCCGGCACGGTGGACTCGATCAACACCGATCTGATGGGCGACCCCTACGTGAGCCTGCGCGCGGGCCTGTTCATCGAGCCGCAGTTCTCGTTCAGCCAGGCTCACCTGGAGGTCATCGGCACCCTGAAGAAGGGTCAGACCGTGAATCTGGTCTGCACCGGTCGTGGTGATGTCGGCAAGACGCCGATGTCCAAGGATTGCCAGGTCCTCTGACCGCGACGCTGTCCCGTACTGGAAAAGGGCGCCATTGGCGCCCTTTTTTTGATGTGTGTGGCCCACCATGGGGCGTGCCTGAACGCGGGGCGGGCTCGCCGGGCACGGGCGGAGGGTCTGCCGGGAGCCAGGTTCAACCCCCCTTGACCGGCACGCGCTGGCAGTGCAGGCCGAATTGGGCGAAACTAAAGGGCTGCGGCAAGCAGGCGCGTCCCAGACGTCGTGTCCTTACAACCGTTTCATCCCAATCATCGAGCCGGGGGCGTGGGCCACCGGTGGCAGGAGTCAACATGCAAGCTTCGATCGAATCCACCGGCAACCTGGAACGCCGCCTGAGCTTCTCGCTGCCGGAAGACCGTCTGCAGAGCCACATCGTCGGCCGCCTGGGCGAAATCGCCCGTACCACCCGCCTCAAGGGTTTCCGTCCGGGCAAGGTGCCGGCCAAGGTGATCGAGCAGCGCTTCGGCGCGCAGGTCCGTGGCGAGGCGCTGGACGGCCTGCTGCGCGAAACCTTCGACGCGGCTGTGCGCGAGCACGATCTGCGCATCGTCGGCAGCCCGCGCATCGACAAGGGCGACGAGGGTGAATTCTCCTTCGTGGCCACCGTGGAAGTGGTGCCGGACTTCGGCGACATCGACGTCAGCAAGCTGACTGTCGTGCGCCACACCGCCGAGATCACCGACGCCGACATCGACCAGATGATCGAGAACCTGCAGAACCAGCGCCGTACCTGGGCCCCGGTCAGCCGTGGCGCGCAGGACGGTGACCTGGTCGCGGTGGAAACCTGGTCGCAGGCCGGTGAAGAGCGCCTGCCGGCCGAAGGCACCGAGAAGGGTTCGATCGTGCTCGGCCAGGGCATGATGTTCGAGACCATTGAAAAGGGCCTGGTCGGCCTGGCCAAGGGCGAAGAGAAGACCCTGGACGTCGAGTTCCCGGCTGACTGGCGAGTGCCGGTGCTGGCCGGCAAGACCGTGCAGGTCACCGTCAAGGTCGCCGAAGTGTCCGAGCCGGTCGTGCCGGCGGTCGACGAAGCCTTCATCAAGAGCTTTGGCGTGAAGGGCGGCGACGTGGAGCAGTTCCGCAGCGACATCCGCGCCAACCTGGAGCGCGAGCTGAAGGGCGCGCTGATGAACCGCCTGCGCCGCGAAGTGGGCGAGCAGCTGATCGCCGCCTATTCCTCGGTGGAAATGCCGCCGCGCCTGGTCGAGAACGAAGCCCGTGCCATGCTGGCCCAGCAGGTCGAGCAGATCCGCCGCAACGGCCAGAACGTCGGCGAGATCCCGGCCGATGCCCACGAAGGCTTCAAGGAAGCGGCCGCCAAGCGCGTGCTGGTCGGCCTGCTGGTCGGTGAAGTGGCCCGCATCAACGACCTGCGCCTGGAAGCCAAGCGCCTGAACGAAACGATGCGTCTGATCGCTTCGACCTACGAAGAGCCGGAGCAGGTCATTGAGATGTACCGCAACGACCCCCAGCTGATGTCTGGCCTGCAGAACCGTGTGATGGAAGAGCAGGTGATCGACTGGATCGCCGAGCGTGCCCAGCACACCGAAGAGAAGCTGTCGTTCCAGGACGCGATCCGCCAGTAAGCCGGGCGGATCACCGGATGCCCCGCGCCTTTGCCGGCGCGGGGTTGTTGCCCCCCCAAGATAGGTACCTCACGTAATGGACAACCGAACCAAAGCCCTGAACCTGGTTCCGATGGTGGTCGAGCAGACCAGCCGCGGCGAGCGTGCCTACGACATCTATTCGCGCCTGTTGAAGGAGCGCCTGATCTTCCTCGTGGGCCCGATCGACGATCACATGGCCAACGTGGTGGTGGCGCAGTTGCTGTTCCTGGAATCGGAAAACCCGGAAAAGGACATCAACATCTACATCAACTCGCCGGGTGGCGTGGTCACCGCCGGCATGGCGATCTACGACACCATGCAGTACATCAAGCCGAATGTGAGCACCACCTGCATCGGCCAGGCTGCCTCGATGGGGGCCCTGCTGCTGGCCGCGGGCGAAGCCGGCAAGCGCTATGCGCTGCCGAACTCGCGCGTGATGATCCACCAGCCGCTGGGTGGCTACCAGGGCCAGGCCACCGACATCGACATCCACGCGCGTGAGATCCTGACCCTGCGTTCGCGCCTGAACGAGGTGCTGGCCAAGCACACCGGCCAGTCGCTGGAGACGATCGCCCGCGACACCGAGCGCGACAACTTCAAGAGCGCCTTCGAGGCGCAGGCCTACGGTCTGGTCGACCAGGTCCTGGAGCGTCGTCCGGATGAGTCGATCCAGGCCGGTTGACCGGCCTTCACGGGGCCATGGAGGCCTCGTTCCTGCAGGGTCGGGCGGGACTGGTGTCCCCTCGGCCCTGTGCTATTCTCGAATCGAACCCCCGTTCAGCGGGTGGGGTAACTGGGTAAGCGAAGCATGAGCGAAGACCGCCAAGGTCGTTCCACGGACACCGGCAAGATCCTCTACTGCTCTTTCTGCGGCAAGAGCCAGCATGAAGTGCGCAAGCTGATTGCGGGTCCGAGCGTGTTCATCTGTGATGAATGCGTGGAGCTGTGCAACGACATCATCCGCGAGGAGCTTGAGGAAAAGGCGCAGTCGGCGCGCAGTTCGCTGCCGAAGCCGCGCGAGATCCTCGAGGTGCTCGACCAGTACGTGATCGGCCAGAACCGCGCCAAGCGCACCCTGGCCGTGGCCGTGTACAACCACTACAAGCGCATCGAGAGCCGGCAGAAGAACGACGACGTCGAACTGGCGAAGTCGAACATCCTGCTGGTCGGCCCGACCGGTTCGGGCAAGACCCTGCTGGCCGAGACCCTGGCCCGCCTGCTCAACGTGCCGTTCACCATGGCCGACGCCACCACGCTGACCGAAGCCGGTTACGTGGGTGAGGACGTGGAGAACATCATCCAGAAGCTGCTGCAGAAGTGCGACTACGACGTCGAGAAGGCGCAGCAGGGCATCGTCTACATCGATGAAATCGACAAGATCTCGCGCAAGAGCGAGAACCCGTCGATCACCCGCGATGTGTCCGGCGAAGGCGTGCAGCAGGCCCTGCTGAAGCTGATCGAAGGCACCGTGGCCAGCGTTCCGCCGCAGGGCGGCCGCAAGCACCCGCAGCAGGAATTCCTGCAGGTGGACACCAAGAACATCCTGTTCATCTGCGGCGGCGCGTTCGCCGGGCTGGACAAGGTGATCCAGGCCCGTTCCACCGACGTCGGCAGCATCGGCTTCGGCGCCAAGGTGAAGAGCAGCGAGCGCAAGCAGGAAGTGGGCAAGGTGCTGGCCGAAGTCGAGCCGGAAGACCTGATCAAGTTCGGCCTGATTCCCGAGTTCGTCGGCCGCCTGCCGGTGGTGGCGACCCTGGAGGAGCTGGACGAGCCGGCCCTGATCAAGATCCTGACCGAGCCGAAGAACGCCATCACCAAGCAGTTCAAGAAGCTGTTCGAGATGGAGAACGTCGAGCTGGAGTTCCGCCCGGACGCGTTGTCGGCCATTGCCCGCAAGGCGCTCAAGCGCAAGACCGGTGCCCGCGGCCTGCGCACCATCGTCGAATCGGTCCTGCTGGACACCATGTACGACCTGCCGTCGCAGGAAAACGTCAGCAAGGTGGTGGTGGACGAGTCGGTGATCGAGCACAAGTCCGAGCCGTACCTGATCTACCAGACCCCAGCGGCCCCTGAACAGAAGGCCGCAGGCGCCGAGTGATCCTTCCAGGTTGTTGATTGGAAAGGATTTTCAAGGAATGCCTTGCATCTGAAAGCCGATGGCCCCATAACGGGGCCATCGGCTTTTTTTGTCTCCGGAAGATGCCCTCCCGGAGGCGGTTTTCCCCCTTCCCTGGAGCCCCCATGGCCCGTTCCCCAAGTGAAACCCTCGACCTGCCGGTCCTGCCGCTGCGCGACGTAGTGGTGTTCCCGCACATGGTCATCCCGCTGTTCGTCGGCCGTGACAAGTCCATGCACGCGCTCGAACAGGCAATGGAGGCGGACAAGCGCATCCTGCTGCTGGCGCAGAAGTCGGCCGAAACCGATGACCCGCATGCGGCCGACCTCTACCAGGTCGGTACGCTGGCGCAGGTGCTGCAGCTGCTGAAGCTGCCCGACGGCACCATCAAGGTGCTTGTCGAAGGACTGTCGCGCGTACAGGTCACCCACGTCGACGAGCGCAACGGCTCGCTGCACGGCCAGGCGGTGGAGATCGAGGCCACTGACGAGCGCGCAGCGCGCGAGGTCGAGGCCATCGCCCGCTCGCTGATGTCGCTGTTCGAGCAGTACGTCAAGACCAACCGCAAGCTGCCGCCGGAGCTGTTGCAGACGTTGTCGGGCATCGATGAGCCGGCGCGCCTGGCCGACACCATCGCCGCGCACATCAGCGTGCGCCTGGCCGACAAGCAGCGCCTGCTGGAAACGCTGGCCGTGGGCGACCGCCTGGAAATGCTGGTCGGCCTGGTCGACGGCGAGATCGACGTGCAGCAGATGGAGAAGCGCATCCGCGGCCGCGTGAAGTCGCAGATGGAGAAGAGCCAGCGCGAGTACTACCTCAACGAACAGATGAAGGCCATCCAGAAGGAACTGGGTGACCTGGACGACGCACCAGGCGAGCTGGAAGAACTGGCCCGCAAGATCGCCGAAGCCGGCATGCCGAAGGCCGTTGAAGCCAAGGCGCGCAACGAACTGAACAAGCTCAAGCAGATGTCGCCGATGTCGGCCGAAGCCGCGGTGGTGCGCAACTACCTGGAGTGGCTGCTGGGCGTGCCGTGGAAGAAGCGCAGCAAGGTGCGCAAGGACCTGAAGGCCGCGCAGGACACCCTCGACGCCGACCACTACGGCCTGGAGAAGGTCAAGGAGCGCATCCTTGAATACCTGGCGGTGCAGTCGCGCGTGAAGCAGATGAAGGGCCCGATCCTGTGCCTGGTCGGGCCGCCGGGCGTGGGCAAGACCTCGCTGGGCCAGTCCATCGCCAAGGCCACCAACCGCAAGTTCGTGCGCATGTCGCTGGGCGGCGTGCGCGACGAGGCCGAGATCCGTGGCCACCGTCGTACCTACGTCGGTTCGATGCCGGGTCGCATCGTGCAGAACCTCAACAAGGTCGGCAGCAAGAACCCGCTGTTCGTGCTCGACGAGATCGACAAGATGTCGATGGACTTCCGTGGCGATCCGTCTTCGGCGCTGCTGGAAGTGCTCGACCCGGAGCAGAACAACGCGTTCAACGACCACTACCTGGAAGTGGACCTGGACCTGTCCGAAGTGATGTTCGTGGCCACCTCGAACTCGCTCAACATTCCGGGCCCGCTGCTGGACCGCATGGAAGTGATCCGCATCCCCGGCTACACCGAGGATGAGAAGCTCAACATCGCTACCCGCTACCTGGTGCCCAAGCAGATCAAGGCCAACGGCCTGCAGCCGGAAGAGCTGGAGATCGGTAGCGATGCCATCCAGGACATCGTGCGCTACTACACGCGCGAATCGGGCGTGCGCAACCTGGAACGCGAGATCGCCAAGATCTGCCGCAAGGTGGTGAAGGAGATCGCGCTGGCCGGCCCACAGCCGGCGGCGAAGGCGAAGAAGGGTGCGAAGAAGAAGGCGCTGGTGAGCGTGTCCAGCAAGAACCTGGACAAGTACCTGGGCGTGCGTCGCTTCGACTTCGGCCGTGCCGAGGAAGAGAACGAGATCGGCCTGGTCACCGGCCTGGCCTGGACCGAGGTCGGCGGCGATCTGCTGCAGATCGAATCGACGCTGGTGCCGGGCAAGGGCCAGCTGATCCTGACCGGCCAGCTCGGCAACGTGATGAAGGAATCGGCGTCGGCGGCACTGTCGGTAGTGCGTTCGCGCGCGGTCGGCTTCGGCATCGACAGCGACTTCCTGCAGAAGCACGACGTGCACCTGCACGTGCCCGATGGTGCCACGCCGAAGGACGGCCCGAGTGCCGGCGCGGCGATGGTGACCTCGCTGGTGTCGATGCTGACCAAGGTGCCGGTGCGTGCCGATGTGGCGATGACCGGCGAGATCACCCTGCGTGGTCGCGTCACCGCGATCGGTGGCCTGAAGGAAAAGCTGCTGGCGGCACTGCGTGGTGGCATCCGCACGGTGATCATCCCGGAAGAGAACCGCAAGGACCTGGCCGACATTCCAGCCAACGTCACCCGCGATCTGAAGATCGTGCCGGTGAAGTACATCGAAGAAGTCCTGGACCTGGCGCTGGAGCGTCCGTTGGCACCGAAGAAGGCGCGCAAGAGTGCGCAGCGTGTCACGGTGCGCAGCAAGGCCAAACCGAGTGGAAGCGCGCGCGTCAAGCATTGACGCGCGCTGTCCAATGGCCCGAAACCCGCGTCGTTGCTGGCTTTCCAGCTTGCGTGGGGGTAGGGCCACTGGTATAAAAGCAGCACTCGCGAATGAGTGATCGCTGTCAGCGATGACTGAATCGGCGAACCGTTTCCACATGGCGGCCGCATGCAGAAGGCATGCGGTTGCTTCCCTGTCGAATAAGCGGAACCCACCGCCAAAGGAGTTGTAGAGAATGAACAAGACCGAATTGATCGATGCCGTTGCTGAAGCTGCCGACCTGACCAAGGCCGAGTCCAGCCGCGCTGTCGATGCCGTCGTTGCTGCCGTCACCAAGGCGCTGAAGGACGGCGATGCGGTCACCCTGGTTGGCTTCGGTACCTTCCAGGTCCGCGACCGTGCTGCACGCACCGGCCGCAACCCGAAGACCGGCGACACCATCAAGATCGCTGCTTCGAAGAATCCGTCGTTCAAGGCTGGTAAGGCCCTGAAGGATGCTGTAAACTAAGCGGCTCGCTGGGGTGCTTAGCTCAGCGGTAGAGCGTCTCCTTTACACGGAGAGGGTCGGGGGTTCGAAACCCTCAGCACCCACCACAGCACCGCGGTAAAAGTTTGAGTGTGGAGCGGTAGTTCAGCTGGTTAGAATGCTGGCCTGTCACGCCGGAGGTCGCGGGTTCGAGTCCCGTCCGCTCCGCCATTCAACGAGGCCTCCGGCCAAAAGCTGGAGGCTTTGTTTTCTTCCCGGTCCAGGCTGGTTGGAAAGCAAGAAAAGCAACAATGCGGAGCGGTAGTTCAGCTGGTTAGAATGCTGGCCTGTCACGCCGGAGGTCGCGGGTTCGAGTCCCGTCCGCTCCGCCACTACATCGAGGCCCCCGGCCTGAAGCCGGGGGCCTTGTCTTCTCCCCGGAAGGTTCGGGAAGAAGGCGAAAAGGTTTTTGCAAGAACGGAGCGGTAGTTCAGCTGGTTAGAATGCTGGCCTGTCACGCCGGAGGTCGCGGGTTCGAGTCCCGTCCGCTCCGCCATTGCAGAATTCTTAAGTCCCTGTGAAAAAACTTTGAAAAAAGTGTTCATCGGGCTGGGTTTCCAGGGAGTCTTCGGATATACTGGGCGCCTGCAAAGTTTCAGCGCGGAGCGGTAGTTCAGCTGGTTAGAATGCTGGCCTGTCACGCCGGAGGTCGCGGGTTCGAGTCCCGTCCGCTCCGCCAACTTTAAAAGCCCTCGGCGCAAGCCGGGGGCTTTTTCTTTGTGTCGTCGCGAAGCGGTGCGCAGGCCACGCCGGTGCTGCTTTTGGTCCCTGCGACGAAGCGGGTTACACTGCCGGGCTCGCCAATCAGGCCTTGTGATTCCTCACCATGCTGCAGAAACTCCGCGACAAGACCTCAGGCTGGATCGTCACCGTGATCCTGGGGCTGCTGATGATTCCGTTCCTGTTCGTGATCGACAACAGCTACCTGGGTGGCGTTGGCGCACAGAACGTGGCCAAGGTTTCCGCGCCCCCGACCTGGTGGCGTTCGGCACCGTCGTGGTGGCCGGTGCGCATGCTGTGGCAGCACCATGAGATCAGCGCGCAGGATTTCCGCACCCGCTTCGAGCAGGAGCGCATGCGTGAGCGCCAGCAGCAGGGCGAGAACTTCGACCCGCGCGCGTTCGAGAGCACCCAGAACAAGCTGGCCGTGCTCGACCAGCTGATCGACGAGCAGGTCGTGCGCCTGGTCGGCGAGCAGGCCGGTGTCGTGATCGGCGATGGCGCGGTGCGCGAGTACATCGCCACCATCCCGGCCTTCCTCGATTCGAACGGCAAGTTCAACGAGAACAACTACCGCCTGGCGCTGGCCGGTGGCAATCCGCCGCGTACCCCGACCCAGTTCCAGGAACTGGTGCGTGAGAGCCTGCAGCAGTCGGTGATTCCGTCGGGCCTGCAGAACTCGGGCTTCGTTACCCAGTCCGAGACCGAGCGCCTGCTGAAGCTGCTGGGCGAGACCCGCGACGTCGAACTGGCCGCGCTGCCGGAAGTGCCGGCCGATACCGCGCCGGTGACCGATGCGCAGATCAAGCAGTGGTACGACAGCCATGGCAAGGACTTCCGCCAGGCCGAGAGCGTCTCGCTGGAGTACGTCGAGATCAATGGCGCGAACCTGCCGGCACCGACCGCAGCCGACGAAGCCACCCTGCGCAAGCGCTATGAAGACGAGAAGGCGAAGTTCACCACGCCGGAGCAGCGCCAGGCCTCGCATATCCTGATCACCGGCGACGGTGCCGAAGCCAAGGCGAACAAGATTGCCGCCGAAGCCAAGGCCGCCGGCGCCGACTTCGCTGCACTGGCCAAGGCCAACTCGGAAGACCCGGGTTCGAAGGGGCAGGGTGGTGACCTGGGTTGGGTCGAACGCGGCGCGATGGTCAAGCCGTTTGAAGATGCGCTGTTCGCCGCCAAGGCCGGTGACGTGATTGGTCCGGTCAAGACCGAGTTCGGCTATCACATCATCAAGGTTGCCGCGGTCCGTGGTGGCCAGGGCAAGTCCTTCGAGGAAGTGCGTGACACGCTGGCTGCAGAGCAACTGAAGGCCGACGGCGAGCGCGGCTTCAACGAACTGGCCGGCCGTCTGGTCGACGCCATCAACAAGAGCCCGAGCGATCTGGCTGCTGCGGCCAAGGAAGTGAACCTGCCGCTGCAGACCCTGGGCCCGATCACCCGTGCCACCGCCAGTGGCATCGCCGCTGACCCGGCCGTGCTGCGTGCCGCGTTCTCCGACGTGCTGGTGCAGGACGGGACCGCCAGCGACCCGATCGCTCTGGGCGGCGCGACCAACCACAGTGTGGTCATCCGCGTGGCCGCGCACACCCCGGAACAGGCCATGCCGCTGGACAAGGCCCGCGAGCAGGTGATCGCCGCGATCCGTGCCGACCGCCAGCGCCAGGCCAGCGACAAGGCGGCCGATGCCGTGCTGGCCAAGCTGAAGGCGGGCGCCACCCTGCAGTCGCTGGCGGCCAGCGAGAAGCTGCAGCTGAGCCCGATGCCGGGCCTGCCGCGCAGCCAGCCGGTGCCGACCCCGGAAATCAACCGCGCGATCTTCAGTGCGCCGGTGCCGGCCGATGGCAAGCCGAGCTACGGCAAGGTCGACGTCAACGGCCACGCGCTGCTGTTCGCGGTGAACAAGGTGAACCCGGGCGACGTGAAGGAAGTGACCGCCGAGCAGCAGAAGCAGCTGAAGGACCAGCTGAGCCAGATCGATGGCATGGCTGCGGCCAAGGCCTACGTTGAGGCGATGCGCAAGAAGTTCGTGATCCAGACCACCGAAGCGAACCTGTAAGCCTCGCGGCGGGCAGGACGAGAAAGGCCCGGCATTGCCGGGCCTTTTTTGTTGGAGCGTTGCTGGAAATTGAACTGTAGAGCCGAGCCCACGCTCGGCTTGCCATGAATGCCGAGAAGTCGCAGGCAAGAAAAAAGCCGAGCATGGGCTCGGCTCTACATGGGGAGGCGCCTGGCCTGCGCGTCAGTCCTCGACGCGCAGTACCGCGCCAGGCTTCAGCACGCTGCTGCCGCTCAGGCCGTTCAGCGACAGCAGGGCCTTCACCGGCATGCCGTAGCGGCGGGCGATGGTCCAGGCCGACTCGCCATCACGCACGGTGTGGCGGCGGCTGCGCGGGCGGTCGGCGATCGCGGCGACGGTCCTGGTGGCCTGCGGCGCGGGTACAGCGGCCGCCACCGGTGCGGCGCTGGCGACCAGCGCGGTCGCTGCCTCCGTTACCGTCGCATTTGCGGCCGAGACCGGTGCCAGCACGCGGGTGGTGCCCGAGGGTCGGCCACCGGAGGCCAGGGCCGGGTTGAGGCGGGCGATCCTGGCCGGGTCCAGGGCGCGCTGTGCGGCCCACTGCTGCACGCTGGTGCCCGCAGGCAGGGTGTGGTCCTTCAGCACCGGCACGGTGCGGTCCAGCGAGGCCATCACGCCGGGCTGGTCTTCCACGTCTTCCAGCACGCACGCCAGGGCATGCAGCTTCTCGACGTAGGCATGGGTGACCGGCGACAGGCCGGGCAACGCCGAAGGCTTGGCGTTCTGCGCGTTCATGCCAGCCTTGCGCATGGACTGCAGCACGCGGTACTCGCCGGCGTTGTAGGCCATGGTGGCCAGGCGCCAGTCGCCGCCGAACATGCCGTGCAGGGTCTTCAGGTAACGCACTGCGGCCTGGGTGGAATCGACCGCCGACAGGCGGCCGTCATAGCCGTTGGCCATCGGCACGCGGTGGTTGCGCGCGGTGGTGGCGATGAACTGCCACAGGCCGGTCGGGCCGCTGCCGTTGCGGGCATTGGGCCGGTAGCCGCTTTCCACGAAGGGAATCAGCGCGAATTCGGTGGGCAGGTCGGCCTTGCGCAGCTCTTCGACCACGTAGCCGAACAGCACCAGCGCATCGTCATCCTGGTTGGCCAGGCGCGAGGGGGCGTGGGCGAACTGCTTCTGCCAGCGCGGGCTGGTGGCCTCGGCGTCGCAGCTGGGTTCGGCCAGGCCGTCGCGGAAGCTGGTGAAGATCTCCTGGCCATTGCGCACCGAGGCCGCTGGCAGCGCGGACGGGTCCAGCGGCAGGGCCGCGGCAGCGGTCAGGTTCTGGCTGATGCCGGCGCCCAGCGACTGTGCGCCCGCGGTTCCGGCCAGCCCCAGGGCAAGGCCCAGGGCCAGCGGCAGACTTCGGCGCATCATGCGCGGAAGCCGTCTTTCCAGTGCCGGAGACCGGCCATCACGTCGACGTCGTCAACGACGTCACGGCCCAGGTGTGCCGACACCGACGCACGGATCGGCGCCGCGTGCACACGCAGGAAGGGATTGCAGTCGAATTCGTTGGCCAGGGTTACCGGCAGGGTGGAACGGTCATCGCGGCGCATGGCCAAAGCCTCCTCTTGGCGCTGCCACAGGGCAGCGTTGGCGGGGTCGACATGCCGCGCGAAGACGGCATTTGACACGGTGTACTCGTGGGCGCAACAAAGCAGCAGTTGCGCGGGCAAGGTACCCAGCTTGCGCATCGATGCCAGCAGCTGGGACGGCGTACCTTCGAACAGACGTCCACAGCCCAGGCTGAACAACGAATCTCCACTGAAAAGATGTTCAGCAGTGTGAAACGCGATGTGGCTGCGGGTATGCCCGGGCACGGATAGTACGTGGAACGTCCGGCCCAGTGCCTGAACGCGTTCACCTTCGCCGACCCGCTCGGTCGCCGTGGGAATGCGCTCTTCGACAGGCGCGATCACCCGCGCATCGGGAAAACGCGCTTTCAGGGCAGGCACGCCACCGATGTGGTCGTCGTGGTGGTGGGTGAGCAGGATCGTATCCACGCGCAGGCCCTGATCGGCCAGCGCGAGCACCGGCGCGGCGTCGCCGGGGTCAACGACCACGGCGGCACCATCGTCGTCGATCAGCGTCCAGATGTAGTTATCCGCAAATGCGGGCAGGGCAGTCAGTCGCATAGAATTGGACCATGCCCGCGCTGCAGAGCACCCGTCAAGCGAGCCAGACCCCGTGGTTCGACAGTGAGCCAGCGGCGGCCCTGCGCGTTCTGGAACGGCAGTTGCTGCTTCCGCAGCTGTCGGTGCTGCCCGCGCAACCCTGGTTGTGGATCGCACCGAGTGCGGCCTGGCTGGAGGATGCGCAGCTGGGTGGGCGCGGCCTGCGCCTGTACCGGCAGGGGCCGGGCTATGACGGCGATACCCGCTGCGGGCTGCCCTTGCCCCTGGCCAACGAGAGCGTCAATGCGATCGTGCTGCAGCATGTCACCACAGGCGATGCCGACCAGCTGCTCGACGAGTGCGAGCGCGTACTGATGCCGGGCGGGCATTTGTGGCTGAGCAGCCTCAACCCGTTCAGCCCGTACCGCACGCACTGGCGGCAGCATGGGCTGGTGGTGCGTACGCCACAGCGGATCCGCCTGCTGCTCGGCCGCCATGGCCTGGAGTGCGACGATATGCGCTACCTCGGCCCGCTCTGGCGCGGTGCCGGCAGCCGTCGTGCGGGGGGCTGGGCGCCATTGCGCGCGGCCTGCCTGTTCCATGCGGAAAAACGCACGCTGGCCCTGCCCGGGCCGAAACCGTTGCCGGTGCGCTGGCACGGCACCGTTGCTACCTGATTCTGGAGCTGTATTGAAAACCATCGAAATCCACACCGACGGATCCTGCCTCGGCAATCCCGGCCCCGGCGGCTGGGCCGCGTTGCTGCGCTACAAGGGCCACGAGCGCGAGCTCAGTGGCGGTGAGGCGCACACCACCAACAACCGGATGGAGCTGATGGCGGCCATTTCCGGGCTGGAGACGCTGACCGAGCCGTGCAACATCGTGCTCTACACCGACTCGCAGTACGTGCGGCAGGGCCTGACCCAGTGGATGCCCGGCTGGATCCGCAAGAACTGGAAGACTGCCGGCGGTGATCCGGTGAAGAACCGCGAGCTGTGGGAGCGCCTGCACGCGGCCACGCTGCGGCACCAGATCGACTGGCGCTGGGTGAAGGGGCACTCCGGCGACCCGGACAATGAGCGGGTGGATACCCTGGCCCGCAACGCGGCGATCCAGGTCCGCGACTCCAGCCCGGTAAACTGAGCCCATGCGTCAGATCATCCTCGATACCGAAACCACCGGCCTGGAGTGGAAGAAGGGCAACCGCATCGTCGAAATCGGCTGCGTGGAGCTGTTCAAGCGCCGCCCGACCGGCAACAACTACCACCAGTACATCAAGCCGGACTGCGAGTTCGAACAGGGCGCGCAGGAAGTCACCGGCCTGACCCTGGAGTTCCTCGATGACAAGCCTGAATTCGCGCAGATTGCCGATGAGTTCCTGGCGTTCATCGATGGCGCCGAGCTGATCATCCACAACGCGGCGTTCGACCTCGGCTTCCTCGACAACGAGTTGTCGCTGCTGGGGCCGCAGTACGGAAAGATCGCCGACCGCTGTACGGTGATCGATACCCTCGCGATGGCGCGCGAGCGCTTCCCGGGCCAGCGCAACTCGCTGGATGCGCTGTGCAAGCGGCTGGGCGTGGACAATTCGCACCGTGCGCTGCACGGCGGCCTGCTCGATGCGCAGATCCTTGGCGATGTCTATATCGCACTGACCTCGGGCCAGGAAGAGATCGGCTTCGGCCTGGGCGATGACGACGGCGGCGGTGCCGGCGCGGCGTTGCAGGCTTTCGATACCAGCAAGCTGCTGCCGCGTCCGCGCGTGGTGGCTACGCCGTCGGAATTGGAAGCGCACGCTGCGCGGCTGGAACGGCTGCGCAAGAAGGCCGGCCACGCACTGTGGGATGGCCCGAAGGTGGAAGAGCCCGCCAGCGCGTAATACATCGAGGTAGTGCCGGCCGCTGGCCGGCATCGTCCTGATACGAGGTTCCCCGGGTGAGCCGGCCAGCGGCCGGCACTACCGCCTCCACGCACGGCGTGGCTCTACCGGTTAATGGCAGCGCACCAGGATCACGCTGATGTTGTCGCGGCCACCGCCGTCGAGTGCGGCGGCGACCAGCGTATCCACGCATTCCTGCGCGCTGGCATCTTCGAATGCCAGGGTGCGGGCGATGCCGCGGTCATCCACTTCCTCGGTGAGACCGTCACTGCACAGCAGCAGCTGCATGCCCGGGCGCAGCTCACCGCTGGTCGTAGCCACGTTCAGGTGGGCCGGATCAGTCACGCCCAGTGCCTGGGTGACCACGTTGCGGTGCGGATGCGCGCGGGCCTGCTCGGCGGTCAGGTTGCCCTGTGCGACCAGTTCCTGCACCACGCTGTGGTCCTGGCTGAGCTGCGCCAGCTGGCCGTCGCGCCACAGGTAGGCGCGGCTGTCGCCGACCCAGGCCACTTCATAGCGGTTGCCCTGCACACGCGCGGCGACCACGGTGGTGCCCATCGGCAACGTGTCGTTGCGCCGGCGCGAGGCGCGGATGATCTCTTCGTCGGCAGTGCGGATGGCTTGTGCCAGCGGTGCGCCGCGGCGGATTTCGCGCACGATGGTTTCGCGCGCCAGTGCACTGGCCACTTCGCCGCAGGCATGCCCGCCCATGCCGTCGGCCACCAGCCACAGGGCCAGCTCGCTGTCACCGTAGTAGGTGTCCTCGTTGAGCTCGCGGCGCATGCCGGGGTGGGTGAGGTGTCCGAATTCGATCATGGTGGGCAGGGCGGGGTATTGCCGGGGGAGACAGGCATCATCGGGTGGCCGCAGGCATCCGGCAAGGCATGCGTCCAGGAAATTTTCACTTCGTTGGCCGGAATCACTTGTCGTCGGCCTCACTTCCTCGTATGATGCGCGTCCCCGGTCCGCCGGGGACCACCCGGAGAGGTGGCAGAGTGGTTGAATGTACCTGACTCGAAATCAGGCAGGCGTTTATAGCGCCTCGGGGGTTCGAATCCCCCCCTCTCCGCCAGATACTTGAACTAAGCCCTTGAATTTCAAGGGCTTTTTTCATTTGTGGCCTGGCTGGTATGCCATCTGGTATGCCATCGGGGGCTGGCTGCTGCTGGATCCATCTGGACGGGGGCGCGTCTGCCTTGCTGGTCAGAGCGTTTGGATGCCATAGGAGCCAAGCGGGCAGGGCGCGGTCCCTCGAAGCACTTATATCGATGTGGCACACAGATGCGTTGGATCTGTGCTGCAAAGCGTGCTGTACGATCGCTTCAACTTTTCTACAAGCTCAAGACTCCCTGTTGCGATGAGGGCCATCGGCAGCAGCTGGTTATGGTGGTGATCTTGGTGCCGTAGCATCCTGATGGCCGTTCCGCAGTGATCTGCAGGTGGATGGGCTACCTCGAACGGAGATGGTTATCAAAATGCAGCCCTTGTGTGATCATGATGGTAGTGTTCGGGGGTTGCCGGTAGACCGCAGGCTTTCCCCTAGAGCTCGTACAAGGAATTACTGACCCGGATGAGTGATCTTTCCCCGGTATCGCACGGATGACGAACGAACAGCTTGCAGATCTAACCCAGCCACAACGCGACCGGCTCGCGTTTGTGGAGTTGCGCGTGCGCTTCATCGGGGAGATACGCCGTCAGGACTTGGTCACGCGGTTTGGCATCCAGTCCGCCGCCGCATCCAGGGATCTGGCGCTGTACAAGGAGTTGGCCCCGGGCAACATCGACTACGACCCCAAGGGCAAGTCCTACGTCTTGGGGCCGGACTTCCGGCCTGTATTCGACTTCCCCCCGGAGCGGGTGCTGTCGTGGCTGACTCAGGGCTTTGGCGATGGTGAGCCGATGCGGCTCAAGGCGTGGGTGGCCAGCGAGAGCCCGTCACGGCTCACGCATCCGGATCTGGATGTGCTGGCGAGCGTGACCCGGGCGATCCACCAAGAGTGTCCGCTCGGCATCGAGTACCACTCCATCTCCAGTGGCCGCACTGAGCGGGAGATCGTCCCGTTCGCGCTGATCGACAACGGCCTCCGTTGGCACGTCCGCGCCTTCGACCGGAAGTCGCAGGAGTTCCGGGATTTCGTCATCACTCGGATCAAGCGCCCGGTCCTTATGAGGGATGCAGACGTGCAGCCCCATGAGCGCAGTGATCAGGACATCCAATGGACCCGGATCGTGGAGCTGGAGATGGTGCCGCACCCGGACCAGCCCCGCCCTGAAATTACGGAGATGGATTACGGCATGGTTCGCGGGTCACTGCGGATGAAGCTGCGTGCCGCCACGGCTGGATACATCTTGCGGCAGTGGAGTGTGGACTGCTCTCCGGACCACAGTCTGCGCGGTTATGAATTCAGGCTCTGGCTGAAGGACCCGCTGGCGCTCTATGGCGTCAAGAACGCGATACTTGCGCCTGGATACAGGGTTCCCGATAGCTCCAGCACTGACACTAAAAAACTGGCGGGAATCTAAATGGGTGAATATTTTTCAACAGCAAGGACTATCGAAGTTTTCGAAGTCAAACTGCTCGTGAAGCCCAGCACCTACGACCATGAATCATCTGCTTGGTCAAATGCCGAATTGACTACATATGTACACGGTGAAGAGCACCTAACTGCGACCACAAAGATAGTTCCCGGTTCCGACAGGATGAAGGTGCTTGCATCTGATTCTAGCCGGCACGTGGCCGTGATGTGTGATTCGCAGTGGTACGAGGATCTCTACATTTTTGAGCTGCCAAGTCTTCGAAAGATTTCCAGTTTCGAGGGTGTAGAAATGATAGATGGCGCTTCGGAAGGATTCTTTTTGGAGGACTTCTTCATAGCGCTGCCTACATTTTCATTTGAAGGAGGATGTGGCGGCCTGCGAAGAGTATCACTCAAGGATGGCAATGTTGAAGTGATCCTACCTCCTAGTTTCTTTTCAGGTTTTAGAGTCTTTCTTCAGCCAGCGCGTCGCAACAGAAATGACTCTCCAGGAATAGACCTCCCGGCCCCATTTGGCCTACTCAATTTTACTTACGACAATGATTCAGGCGCGCTCGATCTCGACTATGTCGCCGGTAGGTTAAGAATATTTATTGATAGCAGTGCTGGCTCAAAAGAGCCTCGCGCTATTGAATTCATTGCGCGCAGCACTACTGAGTCATTTCAAGATTCGGAGGGTAATCGCTGGTTGATTCGGGATGATGACCGAAATAGCAACTGGTGGCTTCGAAACGGACCGCAGCGCGCGCTGGAGTTGCTCCGGATCGGCTCGGGCCGCGCCGACGCCACCTTCCGTGAAGGTCAAGAGGACGCGATTCGCCACATCGTCGAAGGGCGAGGCCGCTTGCTGGTCGTCCAGAAGACTGGATGGGGAAAAAGCTTCGTCTACTTCATTGCGACGAAGCTGCTGCGCGACGCCGGAAACGGTCCGGCGCTATTGATCTCGCCGCTGCTGGCGCTGATGCGCAATCAGATCGCCGCAGCGGAACGAATGGGCGTTCGTGCGGCCACGATCAACTCCGACAACGTCGACGACTGGACCCAAGTCGAGGCCAGGCTCGCCCGGGGCGACATCGACATCCTCTTGATCTCACCCGAGCGCCTGGCGAACGAGCGCTTCCGCACGCAGGTTCTGGCCGGCATCGCCGCACAAATCTCGATGCTGGTCATCGACGAAGCGCACTGCATCTCCGACTGGGGCCACGACTTCCGCCCCCACTATCGCCTGCTGGAGCGGATCGTTAAAACGCTGCCGCCAAACCTGCGCTTGCTCGCTACCACGGCAACGGCGAACAACCGCGTGATGGAGGACCTTGCTGCCGTGCTCGGTCCGAATCTGGACGTCTCGCGTGGCGACTTGAATCGGACTTCGCTTTCCCTGCAGACGATCCGCTTACCCAGCCAGGCCGAGCGCCTTGCCTGGCTGGCAGAGCAACTGGCCACGCTGCAGGGCCACGGCATCATCTACACGCTGACGGTTCGTGATGCCAATCAAGTGGCGCAATGGCTGAAGACCCAAGGCTTCAACGTGGAAGCCTATACCGGCGAAACCGGCGATCGCCGAGAACAGCTTGAACAGGCGCTGCTCAACAACCAAGTCAAAGCGCTGGTTGCCACAACAGCGCTAGGCATGGGCTACGACAAGCCGGATCTGGCGTTTGTCATCCACTACCAAATGCCGGGATCGGTCGTCGCCTACTACCAGCAGGTTGGTCGCGCGGGACGCGCACTGGACTCCGCCTATGGAGTACTCCTCAGCGGTCAGGAAGAGTCTGACATCACTGACTGGTTTATCCGGAGTGCCTTTCCGACCCGACAAGAAGTTGCCGATGTCCTCGGTGCGCTTGAAGACGAGCCCAACGGGCTGTCTGTGCCCGAGCTGCTGAGCCGAGTCAATCTGAGCAAAGGGCGTGTCGACAAGACGATCGCACTGCTTTCCCTCGAAGCGCCGGCACCCATTGCCAAACAAGGCAGCAAGTGGCAGCTAACGGCGGCAACGCTGAGTGAAGCGTTCTGGGATCGAGCGGAACGCCTTACCGCGCTACGGCGAGACGAGCACCAGCAGATGCAGGACTACGTCAGCCTGCCGTTTGGTGAGCACATGGGCTTTTTGATTGCTGCGCTCGACGGCGATCCAAGTGTTGTCACAGAACCTGCCTTACCGCCATTGCCTGCAACCGTGGATACCGAGCTGGTCAAAGCCGCCGTCGAATTTCTTTGTCGCACAAGTCTGCCCATCGAGCCTCGCAAAAAATGGCCCGATGGTGGAATGCCCCAGTACGGCGTCAAGGGATTCATCGCCCCTGCCCACCAGGCCGAATCCGGCAAAGCCCTCTGCGTCTGGGGTGATGCCGGTTGGGGCGGCTTGGTTCGACAGGGTAAGTACCACGACGGCCACTTTTCCGATGACCTCGTTGCTGCGTGCGTGAAGATGATTCAAGAGTGGAATCCGCAGCCGAGCCCGACCTGGGTGACCTGCGTTCCTTCGCTTCGGCATCCCCAATTGGTGCCGAATTTCGCGCAGCGCTTGGCTGCTGCGCTGGGTCTCCCGTTTCATATGGTCATCGCAAAAACAGACGCGCGGCCCGAACAGAAAACGATGGCAAACAGTACACAACAGGCGCGCAACATTGATGGTTCGCTCGCACTCAACGGCCAACCCATTCCTCCCGGCCCGGTCCTCCTGGTGGATGACATGGTCGACTCGCGCTGGACGCTGACGGTGTCTGCATGGCTGCTGCGCAAAAGCGGTAGTGGTGCAGTTTGGCCGATGGCCCTTTCACAGACGGGGCACAACGAATGACGCCAGTCCTCTCACCCAATACACAGGCGATCCTGCTGCTGACGGCGCCGCTCATTGCCGGACGAGGCACTGCGTCATCGGATCTGCTCTCGCCAGGTGAATACAAACGTCTCGCGCGTCATTTGCGCGAGATCCAGCGTCAGCCTGCGGATCTTATCTCACCGGATGCAGCTGAAATCTTGCGCGCGTGCCAGCCGGTGATTGACGTGGGCCGCCTGCAGAAATTGCTGGGGCGCGGATTCCTGCTGAGCCAAGTGATCGAGCGCTGGCAAGCCCGCGCCATCTGGGTCGTCAGCCGCGCCGACGCCGAGTATCCGCGCCGTCTGAAGGCCCGCCTTCGTGAAGATGCGCCAGCGGTGCTCTACGGCTGTGGCGACATGGCTTTGCTCGAAACCGGCGGGCTTGCCGTCGTTGGATCGCGCCATGTGGACGACGCCCTCATCGACTACACCATGGCAGTTGGCCGGCTCGCTGCGCGGGCAGGCAGAACACTTGTCTCCGGTGGCGCCAAGGGCATCGATCAGGCCGCCATGCGAGGTGCGCTTGAGGGAGGTGGAAAAGTTTGTGGCGTTCTGGCGGACAGTCTGGAAAAGACCACCATGAACCGCGAGCACCGCAACCTGCTGCTCGATGGGCAACTGGTCCTGATTTCGCCCTACGACCCGAGTGCCGGGTTCAATGTCGGCAACGCCATGCAGCGGAACAAGCTGATCTATGCCCTGGCAGACACCTCACTGGTGGTCAGTTCCGACCTCAACAAAGGTGGCACTTGGGCGGGCGCTGTCGAGCAGCTCGACAAACTCAAGTTCGTCCCGGTCTTCATTCGATCGACGGGCGAGTCTTCAGCCGGATTAGATGGTTTGCGAAAGAAAGGCGCACTTCCCTGGCCGAACCCGCAAGACGTGGATTCGTTCGAGGACGTGTTCAACGTGGCGATGCCCACGCCGACGGCATCCCCACAGGTTGGTTTTGCGCTGTTTTCAAACGAAGAACCAACGTCGGCTGACGCCAAGCCAACGGCGCCCGTGCCACCCGACACCGCGCCAGCGCCCCAGGCCGCGAGTGAGCCATCGGCACCGGTCGACGTTGTTTCCGATGCGCAGCCACCCGCTGAGGCATTGGAAGAACCGCCGCCAGTCACGCCAGAGGCCGTGGCGCCTATAGACGAGGCCAAGAAATCTCCGCAGCCGGAATCGACCCCTGCCGAAGCGCTCTTCGCTGCCGTGCGCGCTGCGATTCAGCAACTCTTGAGTGCGCCGATGAAGGACGCCGAAGTAGCAGCGGCGCTGGACGTTTCCAATGCGCAGGCCAAGGCGTGGTTGCAGCGCCTGGTTGACGAAGGCGTACTAGAAAAACAGAAGAAACCTGCGGGCTACATCGTCAAGCAAAAGCGGCTGTTCGAGTAACCGATGAAGACCAAACAAGAACACAAGCCGCAGTGCGACGGCATTGATATAGAAGGGCTATTCGTTTGAGCGACCAACAAATCACCCTCAGCCAACTCGAAGGTCACCTCTGGGAATCCGCCAACATTCTGCGTGGCCCGGTGGATGCGGCTGATTTCAAGACCTACATCTTCCCGCTGCTGTTCTTTAAACGAATCTGCGATGTCTGGGACGAGGAATACCAGGAGATTGTCGACGAGACTGGCGACGAGCAACTAGCCTGGTTTCCGGAGTCGCACCGCTTCCAGATCCCGGAAGACTGTCACTGGAACGACGTTCGCACCAAGGCCAGCAATGTCGGGGCGGCCCTTCAGCGCGCGATGCGCGAGATTGAGAAAGCCAACCCCGACACCCTGTACGGCGTGTTCGGTGATGCCCAGTGGTCGAACAAGGATCGGCTGTCTGACGCCCTGCTCAAGGACCTGATCGAGCACTTCTCCAAGCTGCCGTTTGGCAATAAGAACGTCAACTCGGATCTGCTTGGCGACGCCTACGAATACCTGATCAAGAAGTTTGCTGACGCCACCAACAAGAAGGCCGGCGAGTTCTATACCCCGCGCAGCGTGGTACGCCTGATGATCGACATGCTGGACCCGAAGGAGGCAGACACGATCTATGACCCGGCCTGCGGAACGGGCGGCATGCTGTTGGCGGCCGTGGAGCACGTGCGCCAGACCCACGGTGACGTCAAGCGTCTGTGGGGCAAGCTCTATGGCCAGGAAAAAAACCTGACCACCTCCTCTATTGCTCGCATGAACCTGTTCCTGCACGGCATCGAGGATTTCCATGTGGTGCGTGGTGACACGCTGCGCAGCCCGGCCTTCTTCGAGGGCGACCGGCTGGCCACCTTCGACTGCGTCATCGCCAATCCGCCGTTTTCGCTGGAAAAGTGGGGCGAGGACCTGTGGCTGAACGATCCCTTCGGCCGCAACTTTGCCGGTCTGCCGCCGGCATCCAGCGGTGACTTCGCGTGGGTGCAACACATGGTCAAGTCGATGGCCGACGTCAGCGGTCGGATGGCCGTGGTGCTGCCCCAGGGCGCCCTGTTCCGCAAAGGTGTGGAAGGCAGCATCCGCCAGAAGCTGCTGGAGATGGATCTGGTCGAGGCGGTGATCGGTTTGGCGCCCAACCTTTTCTACGGCACCGGGCTCGCCGCGTGCATCCTGGTTCTGCGCAAGCGCAAGCCGGCCAAGCACAAGAAGAAGGTACTGATCGCCGATGCGTCACGCCTGTTCCGCCGGGGTCGTGCGCAAAACTATCTGGAGCCCGAGCACGCCACCGAAATCCTCGGCTGGTATCGCGGCTTTGCCGATGTGCAGGACGCAGTCCGCGTGGTCAGCCTCGACGAGATCAAGGCCGAAGACTGGACGCTGAACATTTCGCGCTATGTCCTGCCGCCATTGCAGGAAGACATCCCAGCGCTGCCCGATGCTATCGCGGCATTCAAGGACGCGCTCACCCGCTGCCGTGAAGCCGAAGAGCGACTCGCGCAGGTCATGACTGAAGGGGGATGGCTCAAGTGACCAAGCCCGCGCATCACCTCACGGATGACATCCTCGCCGCTCTCATGGCGCGCTACGAAACCGATCGCCTTGTCGTTTCAACCGCCTATGACGATGGGGGCACCGACTCCTTGAGAAGCCGGCTGGAGGGCGGGCTGCTCAATCAGATGGAGAGCGGGGACGCCATGGCCGCGCGCTACGCCATCTGGGCCAATACTGTCCGCGACAACATCATCACCGGCATGAATGCATTGAAGGCTGGCAAGTCGGACGAGGGCTATCGGCACCTGATTCACGCGGCTAACAGTTTGTCCGCTTTCTCGGACGCTCAGGCCTACCTTGATCCGCTCAATATGGGGAAGCGCGCATGAGCCGCATCAGCCAACAAGAACTCGAAAGCTACCTCTGGGGTGCCGCCGTGCTGCTGCGCGGTCTCATCGACGCCGGTGACTACAAGCAGTTCATCTTCCCGCTGCTGTTCTACAAGCGCGTGTCGGATGTGTGGGAGGAAGAATACCAAGCGGCCCTGGCCAACTCAGGCGGCGACCTCTCCTACGCGCAGTTCGCGGAGAACCATCGCTTCCAGATTCCTGAGGGCGCGCACTGGAACGATGTTCGCCAGGCACCCAAGAACGTCGGTGCCGCCATCCAGAAGGCCATGCGCGCCATCGAAAGCGCCAACCCGGATCTGCTCGACGGCATCTTCGGTGACGCGCCCTGGACCAACCGCGAGCGTCTGCCCGACGAAACGCTGAAAAACCTCATCGAGCACTTCTCGACGCAGACGCTCTCGGTGGCCAACGTCCCCGAGGACGAGTTGGGCAACGCCTACGAGTACCTGATCAAGAAGTTCGCGGACGATTCCGGCCACACGGCGGCCGAGTTCTACACCAACCGCACCGTCGTCCACTTGATGACGCAACTTCTTGCACCTCAGGCCGGCGAGTCGATCTACGACCCCACCTGCGGTACCGGCGGCATGCTGATCTCGGCCTTGGACGAAGTGAAGCGCTCGGGCGGCGAGTACCGCACGCTCAAGCTCTACGGGCAGGAGCGCAACCTCATTACCTCATCCATCGCTCGCATGAACCTGTTCCTGCACGGCGTGGAGGACTTCGAAATCATCCGGGGTGACACCTTGGCCGAACCCAAGCACATCGAAGGCGACCGCCTGCGCCAGTTCGACGTGATCCTGGCCAACCCGCCGTACTCCATCAAGCAGTGGAACCGCGAGGCCTGGAGCAGCGATAAGTGGGGCCGCAACTCCCTGGGTACGCCGCCGCAGGGCCGCGCCGATTACGCCTTCCAGCAGCACATCCTGACCAGCCTCACCGCCAAGGGGCGCTGTGCCGTGCTCTGGCCCCACGGTGTGTTGTTCCGTAATGAAGAACAGGCCATGCGCGCCAAGATGGTCGAGCAGGACTGGGTCGAGGCCGTCATCGGCTTGGGCCCCAACCTGTTCTACAACTCCCCGATGGAGTCGTGCATCGTCATCTGCAACCGCAAGAAGGTCGCAGCTCGCAAGGGCAAGGTGATCTTCATCGACGCGGTGAACGAGGTCACCCGGGAGCGGGCGCAGAGCTTTCTGAAGCCCGAGCACCAGCAGCGCATCCTGAGCGCTTACAAGACCTTTGCGGATGTGCCCGGTTTCGCCAAGGTCGCCAACCTGGCAGAAATCGGCGCGAATGCTGGCAATCTGTCAATCCCGCTCTACGTGAAGCGTGTTGCTGCAGTCAGTGCCACCGACAGCAACGGTGAGGCAATATCGCTGCGCACGTCCTGGGAGCAGTGGCAAAACGACGGCCGTGTCTTCTGGCAACAGATGGATGTACTTGTGGAAACGTTGGATAGCGTTTCAAAGGCAGAGGACGCTGTATGAAGCTTCAAACGATTCGTCTATCGAATTTCCAGTCTTTTGGAGTAGAGCCTACCGAGCTCGAGCTGGATGATATTACCTACCTGATTGGCCCCAACGGCTCAGGTAAGACAGCTGCGCTCCAAGCGCTGTGCCGCCTGTTTGCTTTCGATCCATCCTTGCGCCGCATCCTGCGATCAGACTTTCACGTCCCCTTTGATGAGGAGAAGGTGCCGGAAGAGCGCCAGCTCTGGATAGAGGCCGATTTCCTCTTCCCGGAGCTGGCGGAAGATGAAGACAACAGCACCGTTGCTCCTCACTTTGGCCACATGCGGCTTGATGAGGCGGATGGCATTCCGCGTGTGCGCTTTCGCCTCAGTGCCACCATGGGACCGGATGGCGACATAGAAGAGACCTTGGTCTATGTCTTGGACATCAATGCAGATGGTTCGCCGCTTAACACAGCGCAAGTGCCCCGGTCTGAGCGCAACCATATCCATGTCCACTACCTGCCCGCCCGCCGTGACCCAGCTGATCACATTGCCTACGGCGCCAATGCGTTGCTCGGGCGCATGCTGCGTGCGGTGAACTGGGATGCAGAGCGTGATGTCATCAAGGGGCTCACTGACCAAATCAGCGACAGTCTGGCGGCCAACCCATCGGTAGATGCATTCAGCACAAGCTTGAAAGCGGCTTGGGACACTTTGCACAAAGGCAGTTTCTTTACCGACCCGAAAATCACTTTCGTGGCCTCTGAGGTTGAAGCCTTGTTGAGGCATATGTCGGTTTCCTTTTCGCCCGGGCACGATGAGCAGTTGGTGGACTTCTCACGCCTGAGTGATGGTCAGAAGTCGATGCTCTACCTGTCCCTCGTGCTGTCGTCACAGGCCATTGGTCGCGCCGTACTGGCTGAAGAGGACACATCATTCGATGCCGACAAGTTGCGGCCACCTGTCTTTACGCTGGTTGCCGTTGAGGAGCCCGAAAACAGCCTCTCCCCGCACTACCTTGGGCGGATCGTTAGTGCTTTAAGCACCATGGTTCAGCACCCGGACGCCCAGGCCCTCATCGCCACGCATGCGCCGTCGATGCTGCGGCGCGTAGCCCCCGAACGGATCCGGTACCTGCGTCTGACCGAGGGGCGAACATCGCGCGTTACCCATATCCAGTTGCCCGACACCGCGGACGACGCACACAAATTTGTGCGGGAAGCCGTCCAGGCATTTCCTGAGGTCTATTTCTCGCGGCTCGTCGTCCTGGGCGAAGGCGATAGCGAAGAGATCGTGTTGCCACGCCTGCTGCAGGTCAAAGGAGCGCCGGTTGATGAGTCTGCAGTCACGATTGCGCCGCTAGGAGGCAGGCATGTTAATCACTTCTGGCGCCTGCTGTCGGCTTTGCAGATTCCGTATCTGACCCTCCTTGATCTGGATGTGGCTCGTTATACCGCAGGCTGGGGGCGAATCAAGTACGCCAATGACCAGTTGGCTTTGCATGAGCCGAGCAAGGTCCTCCCCGCCGGCCATGTCATCCCCAATTGGAAAGATGCCACCCACAAAGTCCGGGATTACGGAAACTATCTTGCGGCGCTCGAAGAACGAGATGTGTACTTCTCATACCCCATGGATCTGGATTTCGCTATGTTGCTTGCGTACCCAGATGCGTATGGCGTGGCAGAGGAAGATCCCGAGGAATCCACGATCAAAGCTGTCTTGGGTAAAAGTCACCACGACGCAAGCCAGTACAGCAAAGGTGAACAGAAGCTATTTAACACTTACCATCAGCTCTTCAAGTTGGGTAGCAAACCTGCAGCCCATATCGATGCACTGGCCCAACTGACCGATGAGAAATTGCTGGAAGACATGCCAGCATCCTTGAGCAGATTAGCTGATGCCGTCATCGCCAAGCTCGCGGGGTTGCCGGAGTGATTGCGGTCGATACCTGGAATGCTGCGGATGGGCTGACGCTTGAACCCAATGCCCTGCGCGCAGCCAAGGAACGGGCGTGCAGTCTTGCGCTCACCGCTGGCCCAGGTGCTGGAAAGACAGAAATGCTTGCGCAGCGGGCAGACTTCCTGCTGCGCACTGGAACCTGTCGTTATCCCAAACGCATACTGGCCATCTCGTTCAAGGTCGATGCCAGCAGCAACCTGAAAGAGCGGGTCAAGCGACGCTGCGGCCCAGAGCTGGCTACGCGATTTGACAGCTACACCTTCCATGCATTTGCCAAGCGAATCATTGATAGATTCCGTCCCGTTCTTCAGGGAGTCGACGCCCTTAATGCTGGATACAAGATTGGAGCTCAGAGGGTTAGTCATGATCAAATCACATTTAATGAGCTTGTACCGTTTGCGGTTGAGATATTGAAAAGTTCCAGCATTGCCAGAAACGCCATCCGTCAAACCTACAGCGACGTCTTCCTCGACGAATTCCAGGACTGTACAAACCTGCAGTACGAGCTGCTCAAGCTCGCGTTTCATGGTACGAGCATTCGCTTGACCGCCGTGGGCGACACCAAGCAGAAGATCATGGGTTGGGCGGGGGCCATGGACGGCATCTTTCAGGCTTTCGTTGCTGACTTTGCTGCCACGCCGCTCAATATGTACCGCAACTTTCGCTCAAAGCCCCGACTGCTGCGCCTGCAGAACGAGATTATTCGCAGACTTGACCCTTCATCCGTCATGCCTGATGAGCAGCTTGCCGGCGACGAGGGCGAGGTATTCGCGTGTCGCTTCGAAGACAGTCGGAAGGAGGCAGACTATCTCGCAGACTTGATTGAAGGCTGGATAAAGACCGAGCAGCTGCCCCCCGCGGAAATTGCGGTCCTGATTCGCAATCAGCTCGACCTGTACGCCGATCATCTGATGGCGGCTCTAGAGGCACGTGGTATCCCCTTCCGCAACGAGCAGCAGATGCAGGACATCACGGTCGAGCCGGCTGCACGTTTGATCGTGGACTATCTGTCCTGCCTCTATGGTCAGCGCGAGCCCAAAGCCTGGATTCGGCTCATGAATCAGCTGATCCCGTTTGCTGATGAAGAGATTCAGTCGACAGCACGCAAGGAACTTGATCGGCTCGTCAAGCAGCAACGAAAAGAAACGGCCATTGCCGGGCTGGTCGATGAGCCCTTCTCCGGCTGGTGGAAGTTTGTTCAGGCATTCCTGAAGCAAGTCAGTATCGAAACACTGGTGTCGCTTTCCCCGGACTACGAGTCGCACGATCGGTTGAAAGAGGTGATTCGTGACACCAAAGCCAGGATCGAGGAATTGCTAAAGCAGGAGCCTGACTTGCCCAAAGCCCTCGAACGCTTCTCAGACGACCAAGCAGTGCGAATACTGACCATCCATAAGAGCAAGGGCCTTGAGTTTGATTCGGTCATCATCATGGCCGTCGAAAAAGAAATCTTCTTTGGTGATCAGGACGAAAACAGATGCGCCTATTTCGTCGGGGTTTCTCGTGCCAAGAAGCGCTTGGTCCTTACGCATGCCGATCAACGGGAGCGCCCAGCGGGACATACGAGGCGCTGGGATGTGCAGCGCACGGCTCAAAATGAGTACTTCGGCTACGCCACACCGTTTGTGAGACGAGAAATATGAACAACAAGACATTAAAGCCAGGCTGGCAGCGAGTGAAGTTTGGCGACGTGGTGCGCCTCTCGAAAGCCCGCAGCCAAGATCCGCTCTCTGATGGCATTGAACGCTACGTCGGTCTGGAACACCTCGAACCCGGTGACTTGCGCATCCGCCGTTGGGGCAGCGTCGCTGACGGCGTGACCTTCACCAGCGTGTTTCAACCGGGGCAGGTGCTGTTCGGCAAGCGACGCGCTTACCAGCGCAAGGTGGCTGTGGCGGATTTCTCTGGGGTGTGTTCCGGGGACATCTACGTGCTGGAGACCAAGGATGCGCAGGTCTTGCTGCCGGAGCTGCTGCCATTCATTTGCCAGACCGATGCCTTCTTCGATCACGCTGTTGGCACGTCGGCGGGCTCACTGAGCCCGCGTACTAACTGGACGAGTTTGGCGGATTTTGAGTTTGCACTGCCGTCAATGGAGGCGCAAAAATTGATCTTGTCTGTGCTGACCAGCTACTCCGCACTTGATGACAATTACGCGTCCGCCAACCGCTGCGCCCTTGATCTATTGTGTTCGCATGCAAATGCAATTTTCTCAAATCGAAAATACGATCTTGTCTCATTCGAAAAGGTATTGACCCGGCAGCCACAGAGCGGGCTTTACAAGGCTCAGGAATTTCTAGGGCGAGGCACGAAGATCGTAAACATGGGTGAGTTATTCGGCTTTGACACGATTGACAGTTCAATTGACATGAAGCGCATGGAGCTTACCCAAGAGGAAGTTTCAAAGTACCAACTCACCCCGGATGATCTGTTGTTTGGACGGCGTTCGATTGTTCTCGAAGGCGCAGGAAAGTGTTCAATGATCGGAGACCTTCAGGAACCGGTAATTTTTGAATCCTCAATTCTCCGAGTGACAGTTAATCCCGAAGTCGTTCTTCCGCAATTCATCTTTGAATGGCTGAGAAGCCCCAAAGGCACTCAGCAGATCACCCGGATAAGAAGCTTTACTACAGTCGCAGGAATTGCCGGGTCAGATTTAAAAAGAATCGTTGTACCTGTGATGCCAATCAAAGAGCAACTTGCGATCAGCGATGAGTTGTCGTCAATGAGAGCTTCCGTGGGTGCGTTAAGTCAGCGTCAAACGGCAAATAGGGCTCTCAAGAAAACAATTTTGGAAGAAGTTTTGGGGGGCTGGGATGTTCACTGAATCCAACACCGTCGAAGCCTACGTCCGCGATCTGCTCGCCGGCCCAGTCAAGGCTGTCCCGGCCAACACCGCCCAGGAACCTCAAGCCAGCTACGGTCCCAGCCCCAAAGGCATCGGCTGGCGCTACGCTGCTCCGTCTGAGGTGCCGCGCCAGATCCAGGAAGTGCTGGTCGAACCCTGGCTGCGCGATGCACTGATCCGCCTAAACCCCGAGATTGCCGCCCAGCCCGACCGCGCCGACGAGGTGCTCTACAAGCTGCGCGCCATCGTGCTGTCGGTGCGATCGGATGGCCTGATCCGCGCCAACGAGGAAATGACCGCCTGGATGCGCGGTGAGCGCTCGATGCCCTTCGGCCCCAACAACGAGCATGTGCCGGTGCGGCTGATCGACCTGGATGATCTGGCGCAGAACCAGTACACCGTCACCCAGCAGTTCATTTACCGCGCAGGCCCCACCGAGCGCCGCGCGGATCTGGTGCTCTTGGTTAACGGACTGCCGTTGGTGCTGATCGAGGCGAAGACGCCTGTCAAGAAGTGCATCAGCTGGGTCGATGGCGCGGTGCAGGTGCACGACGACTATGAGAAGTTCGTGCCTGAGCTGTTCGTCTGCAACGTGTTCTCGGTGGCGACTGAAGGCAAGGCTTACCACTACGGGTCCATCGGCCTGCCGGTCAAGGATTGGGGGCCGTGGCATCTGGATGGCAATGGGGAGGATGGTCAGCACCACCCGCTGAAGTCGCTCAAGCTGTCCGCTGAGAGCATGTTGCGCCCGCATGTGGTGCTGGACATCCTCGGCAGCTTCACCCTGTTCGCCACCAACAAGAAAAAGCAGCGCATCAAGATTATCTGCCGCTACCAGCAGTTTGAAGCGGCCAACAAGATCGTCGAGCGTGTGCTGGCGGGCTACCCCAGGAAGGGCTTGATCTGGCATTTCCAGGGCTCGGGCAAGTCGCTGCTGATGGTGTTTGCCGCACAGAAGCTACGCATGCATGCGGGCCTGAAGAACCCCACGGTGCTGATCGTGGTGGATCGGATCGACCTCGATAGCCAGATCACCGGCACCTTCACCGGAGCGGACATTCCCAATCTGGAAAAGGCAGATAGCCGCGAGAAGCTACAGCAGTTGCTGGCGCAGGATGTGCGCAAGATCATCATCACCACGATCTTCAAGTTCGGCGAGGGCCCCAACTCAACAAAAGGGGGCAGCCTGAACGACCGCAGCAACATCATCGCCTTGGTGGACGAAGCCCACCGCACGCAAGAAGGCGACTTGGGCCGCAAGATGCGTGAGGCCCTGCCCAACGCGTTTCTGTTCGGTCTGACCGGTACGCCGATCAACCGTGCCGACCGCAACACCTTCTACGCCTTCGGAGCCGACGAGGATGAGAAGGGCTACATGAGCCGCTACGGCTTCGAGGAGTCGATCCGCGATGGTGCCACGCTGAAACTGCACTTCGAACCGCGCTTGATCGATCTGCACATCGACAAGGCCGCCCTGGACGCCGCCTACAAAGACCTGACCGGCGGCCTGTCAGATCTGGACAAAGACAACCTCGCCAAGACCGCCGCCAAGATGGCCGTGCTGGTGAAGACGCCCGAGCGCATCCGCAAGATCTGCGAGGACATCGTCGAGCACTTCCAGACCAAGGTGGAGCCCAACGGCTTCAAGGGGCAGATCGTCACCTTTGACCGGGAATCCTGCTTACTATTCAAGGCCGAGCTAGACAAGCTGCTGCCGCCCGAGGCTACAGACATCGTGATGTCGGTGCAGGCGGCGGACAAGAAGGAACACCCAGAGTACGCGGCCTACGACCGTTCACGCGATGAGGAAGAACGGCTGCTCGATCGCTTCCGCGACCCGGCCGACCCGCTGAAGCTGATCATCGTCACGGCCAAGCTGCTGACCGGCTTCGACGCGCCCATCCTGCAGGCCATGTACCTGGACAAGCCGCTGCGCGACCACACGCTGTTGCAGGCCATCTGCCGGGTGAACCGCACCTACTCCGAGCAGAAGACCCATGGCCTGATCGTCGACTACCTCGGCATCTTCGATGATGTGGCGGCGGCGCTGGAATTTGACGACCAGAGCGTCAAGCAGGTGGTCAGCAACATCCAGGAGTTGAAGGACAAGCTGCCTGAGGCGATGCAGAAATGCTTGGCCTTTTTCACCGGCTGTGATCGTACCCTGCAAGGCTATGAGGGCCTGATCGCGGCTCAGCAGTGCCTGCCCAACAACGAGGTTCGAGACAACTTTGCTGCTGAGTACAGCGTGCTCAACAAGATCTGGGAGGCGCTGTCACCGGACACCGTTCTGGGCCCCTTCGAGAAGGACTACAAGTGGTTGTCGCAGGTGTACCAGTCGGTGCAGCCCTCCAGTGGCCACGGCAAGCTGATCTGGCATTCGCTGGGCGCCAAGACCATCGAGCTGATTCACCAGAACGTGCATGTGGACGCCGTGCGGGATGACCTTGACACCCTGGTGCTGGACGCTGATCTGCTGGAGGCCGTGCTGTCGAACCCCGACCCGAAGAAGGCCAAGGAGATCGAGATCAAGCTCAAGCGCCGACTGCGTGGGCATGGCGGCAACCCCAAGTTCAAGAAGCTGTCGGAACGGCTTGATGCGCTGAAAGACCGGTTCGAGTCTGGTCAGATCAACAGCGTGGAGTTTCTGAAGCAGTTGTTGGAGATCGCCAAGGAAACGCTGCAAGCCGAGAAGGATGTCCCGCCCGAAGAGGACGAGGATCGCGGCAAGGCGGCGCTCACCGAGCTGTTCAACGAGGTCAAGACGGCCGAGACACCCATCATGGTGGAACGTGTGGTCGCCGACATCGACGAGATTGTGCGACTAGTCCGCTTCCCGGGCTGGCAAGGCACGCAGGCCGGTGAGCGTGAAGTCAAGAAGGCACTGCGCAAGGCCCTCTTCAAATACAAGCTGCACGCGGATGAGGAGCTGTTCGAGAAAGCCTACAGCTACATCCGGCAGTATTACTAAAAGAGGCGGAGGATGACCACTCAGACGATCGATAGTGCACCGCTTTCAACCTTGTTTGGGGCAGTTGCGGATGCGTAATATAAATAAATTCAGACACATATCACCCAGTTGATGCCGGTGGTTGCTGGCTTCGCGTGTCGATGCTCCGCAATGAAGCATCTTCCTTGGGTATGGCTGTATGAAAGAAAGATCCGATTGTCTGTACTGTGTTTTGGTTGTCGCAGCCTCCATCATCGCTGCGGTTGCTCGGTGTGCTCTGTCTTCGGGCAGTGAAGACATCGAACCCTTTAATTGATACTGCATTGGCATACGCACAAGGCCCGGCATCGTCCGGGCCTTGTGCGTTTGTGCCATAAGAAGCGAGGAAAATACGATGCATCTGGTTGAAACAATGGCTTATGCGGGTGCTAAGCCGTGGCATGGTCTGGGCAATAAGCTTGAACAGCACCAGCCCATTGAGGTCTGGAAGCGTCAGGCTGGTATGGATTGGCAAATCGAGGACTCCGAGGTCCGCTTCATCACGGGCAGCAATGCCATCGGTGCCATCCACTCCTTCCCGGAGCAGAAGGTTCTTTATCGCTCCGATACCAGGGAGCCGCTGGCAGTCGTCTCCAAGCGGTTCAAGGTGGTCCAGCCGGGAGAGATCCTGGAGTTCTACCGTGACCTGACGCAGCACAGTGGCTTTGAGCTGGAGACGGCGGGGGTGCTCAAGGGTGGCAAGAAGTTCTGGGCCATGGCTCGGACGGGCCAGAGCACGTCGCTCAAGGGGCGTGACCGGGTGGATGGCTATCTTTTGCTTGCTACTGCCTGTGACGGCACGTTGGCCACCACGGCGCAGTTCACCTCGGTGCGCGTGGTGTGCAACAACACCCTGCAGATCGCTCTGGGAGACAGCAGCGGAGCCATCAAGGTCCCGCATCGTAGTCAGTTCGACCCGGATGCCGTGAAGCGGCAGTTGGGGATCACCGTCTCGACATGGGACAGCTTCGTGGCTCGCATGAAAGCCCTCTGCGACCGTCCAGTTGACCCCGATACGGTCGATGGTCTGTTGCGACGGGTGCTTACCTACCAAGGCCAGGGCAGCACCGCTGAGGTCGTCAACGAACAGGCGCTGGCCAGTGTCCGTGCCCTGTATGAGGGCGGCGGTCGAGGCGCGTTGTTGCCTTCCAGCCGTGCAACGGCCTGGGGCGTACTCAACAGCGTCACGGAGTACGTTGACCACCACCGACGAGCTCGTAGCGATGATCACCGCCGTGATGCGGCATGGTTCGGTGCTGGAGCTCAGCTCAAGCAGCGCGCGTGGGATGAAGTGATGAAGTTGGTGGCCTGATGGAAGCGCAGGCCTATCACATGACCACATCAAGGGCCGGATCCGATGAGGAGGAGAGCAGGATCCGGGTACGTGAGGACAGGACGATTGCGAGGGCGCTGCAGATCCTGCAGAAACGGGCATCGTTGCCAGGGGAGGTGCTGGGAGGAGCAACCCAGGGTGCATTGTTCTTCCGGCTACGTCTGGGAGGCGAAAACCGCGAGCATTTCGAGGTTGCCTTTCTCAACACGCAGTTCCAGCTCATCGCAGTTGAGCGGCTTTTCTCAGGGACGATTGATGCAGCCGAGGTCCATCCTCGGATCGTGGTTCAGAGGGCACTTGCCCACAATGCATCGGCGGTACTCATGGCTCACAACCATCCAAGCGGTAGCTTGCAGCCCTCTGCGTCAGATCGGGCAGTCACGGCGCGGCTGAAGGCTGCCTTGGACACCGTGGACGTGAGGCTGTTGGACCATTTCGTTGTCACCAGCCATGAGGTGGTCTCGATGGCCTCTCAAGGCATGGTCTGACAGAGCTGCAGCGATCAGTGCTGTCGCTTCGCCCATTCATCTTGCCCACATCGATAGCTTGAAATGAAAGACCTGACCAAGGCCGCCCATCAAGGCGGCCTTTTCTATTCCGGAGATTGCCAATGAGCAAGCACACCGCGTTGCGTTTGGTTGATACGCGTTCACTGGATCGCCAGCAGTGGCTGGAGGTCCGCAATGGCGGCATCGGTAGTTCGGATGCTGCCACCGCCGTCGGGTTGAACCCCTACAAGAGCCAGCTGGAGCTGTGGCAGGAGAAGACGGGCCGCAAGCCAATGGAAGAGATCCCACCTGGACAAGAGGATCCCCGCTACTGGGGAACCCTGCTCGAACCCATGGTGGCCACGGCCTACCAGGAGCGCACCGGGAACCGGGTACGCCGGGTCAACGCCGTTCTGCAGCATCCGACCTTTCCGCACATGCTGGCCAACCTCGATCGAGAGGTAATTGGTTCCCCGGCGGTCCAAATCCTTGAGTGCAAGACAGCAGGGGAGTTCGGCTCTCGGCTGTGGAAAGACGGGGTTCCCGAGTACGTGCAGCTGCAGGTACAGCATCAGTTGGCAGTGACGGGGAAGCAGGCAGCAGATGTGGCAGTGCTGCTGTGTGGCCAGGCGCTGAGGATCCACCGTATTGAGCGAGACGAAGAGATCATCAGCCGCTTGGTGGTATTGGAGGCCCGGTTCTGGGAGCACGTCATCAATGACATCGAGCCACCAGCCGATGGCTCGGAGTCAGCGGCCAGGGCGTTGCGGAGCTTGTACCCAGGCAAGGACACCGTTGTCGATTTCAGTCAGGACCCGGAATTGGTCGAGACCTTCACCAACCTCGTCTCGTTAACTGAGGCAGTTGCAGAGCAGGAGCAGCAGGTAGAACTGCTCAAGCAGACACTGCAGCAAGCCATGGGGGACGCTTCCATTGCCCGGTTCGGCTCACTGGGAGAAGTCATCTACCGCCGTAGTAAGGATGGCACGTCACTGGATACCAAGCGGCTCGCAGCCGAGCACCCGGAGATCGCTGCGGCCTACACGGTAGTCCGTCCGGGTTCGCGCCGCTTCCGGATCAACACCACGATCAAAGAGGTCACATCATGCTGAAGGGATTGGCTATCACGCCGCCCGTGATTGGGCGTATTTCCATCGGCCGGGTAGTGGAGCGCAATGGCAAGCGGCTACCTGAGAAGGACGATCAGTTCACCCTCACCAGCCAGGTCCAGAATCGCGAGGGCTGGGTGCTACATCCACTGGATGAGGAGCTGCGGAAGGCATCGGAGGGTAACAAGCTGCGATCCATCCCGGTACGGCTGCTCTTCGACGACCCGACACTGAACCTACGGGCGGACTACTCACTGTTCAACCGAGAGAACGGAAGGCCGCTGTGCGTAGGCAACGGAGAGACCTGTCGACGTGCTGGGCCTGAAGGCATGGAGACGTTGCCATGCCCGGGGCCGGATGCGTGCCAGTTTGCCAATGGGGGCTGCAAGGCATATGCACGTTTGAACGTGGTCATTGGGGACGGGGAGGGGGATGCGATGGGCAGCTTTGTCCTGCGTACCACTTCCTACAACACCATCCGCACACTGGCAGCACGCCTGCACTACCTCAGTGCAGTGTCGGGCGGAAGACTGTCTTGTCTGCCGCTCGAGCTGAAGCTGCGGGGCAAGTCCACGACGATGAGCTACCGATCAGCGATCTACTACGTCGATCTGGTGGTTCGGAGCGGGCTGACGCTCGAATCGGCGGTCGCAGAGGCGGTGGACCGACACGCCGCAAGAGCTGCGGCGGGGATCGACCAAGCTGCACTGGATGAGGCAGCGAGACAGGGCTTCGCAAATGGAGCCTTCGAGGATCTGGACGAAGACGTGCCGGCCGTGGTCGAGGAGTTTTATCCGTCAGGGCATGGCGAGGTTGCACAGGCTCCTGCGAAGGAAAGTCTCAAGGATAGGCTGGAAGCGCAAGCGTCTCGGTTGGTGTCGTAGGGGAGCAGTACCGGTACGGATCTGTATCAGGTACGGACAAGAGGCAGTTCAGGTCCTGAGCGGACATCGGATGGAACGGACCGGTTTGTGGGCGCAGAGGACGAGACATGCCAGGGAGCGAAAGCTCCCTGGCATGTAAGTGTTTGATTTTTCTTTGATCTGGTCGGTTGTGCGCGTCCCTGGAAAAAACCTGGATTTTTTTTCCCTGTACCCCCAACAGCAGCATATCGACACTGATCACGTCGGAGGCCAATCACCTTCGATAGGAAACCGGCCGGATTCCTTCCTGAAACGTTCAACACAACGAAGGAATCAACAAATGAAGCACATGACGTCCAGTCTGCGCCAGGGCGTAGACAAAAGCATGACTTTGGCCGAAGAGAACAACAGTGCTGGGAAAGCAGGTTGGCCGGATAGCCCGACGCTGCGCTTGAAGGAGCTGATCAAGCTGCTGCGTGTCAGCAGGAGCAAGGCCTACGAACTCATGAAGTCCGATCCGGACTTCCCGAAGGGCATTCCGCTTTATGACAGCGAACTGTCCCCGAAGTTCTACTGGACGCATGAGGCCATGGCATGGGCTGAAGGGCGTGCCGTCAAGTTCCGCCGTGCGAAGGAGGCGAAGTGATGATGACTAATTTCGTGAGCCACACCTCGCCGCTTGACGCACTCACGCACGCTCTTGGTGAGCAGTTGTCCAAGGGGAAGAACAAGCTTGAGCAGGATTTCAGGGAGGCCTATCCGATCCTGGAAGAGCACATAGCAAGGAAGATGCGCAAGAAGATCTTGGTAGATCAGTTCAATGCTGCGTACAAGCATGAGCTGAACCTGATTCAGTTCCGAAAGCTGCTCAAGGAGGAGCGTGCTCGTCGCCATGCGGATGGCGATGCTACCCGGTGCCAGAGTTGTGGCCAGCTGTTGGTCGAGGCAGAAGAAAACACCTCTGCTGAGACGACAGGGGAGGATGCATGATGACTACTAATCGGCAGCGTTATGCCCCCAAATATCCTCTGGAAACCTTTCACCATGTTGCTCGTGAGGCTGGTCTTGAGCTCCTCCGCAACGTGCAAGTTCCCGATGCCATGGTTGGCATGGGTCTTATCAATGCCATTTCGATGGCTTGCCAGGGGCTGATTGATGTCAAGTTGCCAACCGGGCAGACCCGGCCTGTAACACAGAATTTGATGCTTGTTGCTGAGTCTGGTGAGCGCAAGTCGACGGTGTTCGAGCTGCTGCAGGCGCCTTTCCGCAATGCAGATACGAAGGCGATGACTGCGTTCAAGCAGCAGACTGAGGCTTATGAGATCGAGTACGGACTCTGGACGGCCAAGATGAAGGGGTTGAGGAGCGCGATCAGTAAAGCAGTTGCAGCAGGTAAGTCTGCGGAAGCACTCGAGTCACAGCTGAAGGAGTACGCAGAAAAGAAACCTCTGCAGCCTCGCTTGCGCTGCTTCCTGCGGCAGGACATCACGGCCAAGGCCATTATGGAGGCCGTTCAGGGTGATGGTGAGTCCATCGCCATCACGACTGATGAAGGTCACATGCTGTTCAAGAGCGAGGCAATGGCGAATGTGGGCTTGCTCAATCGTCTCTGGGATTCACCAGGAATGATGCCGTTGGATCGAGCGGAGAACGAGCATCTGATTGCGATGAATCCGCGCGTGTCTGTGAGCATCATGACCCAGTACGAACCGCTCAAGCAGTTCCTCAATAGGCGAGGCTCTGTCGCAAAGGGGAGTGGGCACTGGGCACGCTATTTGGTCGCGTGGCCTCGCTCCATGATGGGCTATCGGCGAATCGAGGACGTGGAACCGGTGTGGGAGCATTTGCCGGCATTCCATGATCGGATCTCTGAGCTGTTGTACAAGTACAAGGAGCTGTCAGCTTCGGGAGTCATTACTCGTGAAGTGGTGTCTTTCTCCATCGATGCCAGGGCACGCTGGGTAGCACTGGCATCAGAAACTGAGTCTTTGGACCGGCCAGAGTTCTGTAGACACTCAGTTGCCGCTCTGCGCGTAGCGCCTTTCAAACTCTACCGGTGACACGCCGCCAGCGGAACCATGCCGGCGGATCGGGTTGTAGAACATCTCGATGTAGTCGAACACGTCCGA